>CAZKJA010000277.1:0-5474 GCA_964552925.1 uncultured Treponemataceae bacterium | reverse complement strand
TTAGTATTCCCTCGTCTTATCGGGTTTCTTACGGAATTGAGAGGGAACCGTTTCGTGGATGGCGATTTTCGCCCGTTCCGGAATTGTACCCGGCACTCACACCGTCGCGTAAAGGCTTTCAGCCAGCGCTCCCGTCGAGTACCGAACATCCTATACGCACACTCTTTTTCTCACAGGATCACACAATGGATTCAAGACACTCGTATCAGTCATCGTCCCAAAGGGGAGGGCCCCGGAGGGATGCCCGCGGGGGACCCGGCAGAGGCCGGCCGCAGCGTTCCGGATCAGGAAACCGCTCCAAACAGTTCATACACCCCTCACGCTTCATACAGGAAGCCACTATCACCGAAAAGATGGAGTACGTCGCGAAGCACGCCTTCGAAGACTTCGCCGTACACCGCAAGATCCTCGACAACGTCATCCTCAAGGGCTTCAAACACCCCACCGCCATCCAGGACCAAACCATCCCGCTTGTGCTCGAGGGCAAGGACGTGGTGGGAATAGCCAACACGGGTACGGGCAAGACAGCGGCGTTTGGCATCCCGATGATACACGACCTGATGACGCACATGGACCACCGGGCCATCATCATCGCGCCGACCCGCGAACTCGCCGAGCAGATCATGGAAGAGTGCTTCACCTTCGGCAAGGGTTGCGGCCTGCGGAGCGCCCTGCTCATCGGAGGCGCCTCGATGCACCTGCAGCGGCGCGACCTCCGCTACAACCCGCGCGTGATCGTCGGCACGCCAGGCCGTATCAAGGACCACGTCCAGCAGGGCACCCTACCCCTGCAGCTGTTCAATTTCGTCGTGCTCGACGAGGTTGACCGCATGCTCGACATGGGCTTCATCGATGACATAAGCGGCCTCCTCTCGCGGGTATCGCCGAACAGGCAATCGTTATTTTTCAGCGCGACGATGGAGCCGAAGATCGCCAGGTTGATCGAACAGTTCTCCAAAACGCCCGTGACAATCTCGACAAAGCAGGGATCCACCGTCGACTCGGTAAGCCAGAACGTCATCTATTATTCGGGCGGAGGAGACAAGCTCGACAAACTGCACGACGTGCTTATAGCCGAGGGATGCAACCGGACGATCATCTTCGACGAGACAAAGCGTTCCGTCGAGCGGCTCGGCAAGGAACTGCACGCCAGGGGCTTCAAGGTCGACGAGATCCACGGCGACAAGAGCCAGGCGCACCGTTCCCGCGCGCTCCAGCGCCTGAAGAACGACGAGATCAACATCCTGGTCGCCACCGACGTCGCGGCGCGGGGGATCGACGTCTCCGATATTACCCACGTGATCAACTATTCCACGCCCAATTCCTACGACGACTACGTGCACCGCATCGGCCGTACGGGTCGCGCGGGCAAGGCGGGCGTGGCGTTGACGTTCTTGGCAAGATAAATAAAAATCGCATAATCCCGACAACTCCCTTGCCTTGGGGAGTATCGGGATACTATCCTTTACTTGGATAGGACTAAATGGCTGATTCCAAGGCAAAGCCGAGATACGCTCAGACGATTTATATAATCGCCTCGATCCTCATCTTCATAATCGTAATAAGCGCAAGTATCGTATCAACCTTCTCCCACGAAAGGGACCACCGCATTTCAGTGGGCCGGGAACTCCGGGCAATAGCTGAATTGAAGGTTTCGGAATTGACGGCCTGGAGGAAGGAACGGATCGGCGATGGCGCGGTTTTCAACAAGAACCCGCGTTTTACGGAAGCCCTGCTTGTCGCGCTTGATTCCAAACCCGGTAAAGATAGCTACGTGAGAATCCGGACATGGATGGAGCGGATGCGCGAAAGCCATGGGTATGAAAGCCTCATGCTCTATGATTCCGATGGAAGGCGCCTTTTCGCGTTTCCCGAAGATACGGGAGAAGACCCAATAATTGCCGGCGCTGTTGGAGCCTATATAGAAAATGATTCGATCAATATATTGGATTTCTATGTAAACCCCACGGATGGACGCGTATATCTCAGCGTCATGGTACCAATCGGAGCAGGATTGGACTGGGGCCTGCTCGCGATGAGGATGGATCCGTACACACTCCTGTATCCATTCCTCTCGAAGTGGCCATCCCATAGCCTTATGGGAGAGATAATACTTTCAAGGCGGGACGGGGCAGAAACAGTATATCTGAACCCGCTTCGCTTCAGCACAATCGCCCCGACTGAGTACAGGCACGTTATCGTACAAGAAAAACCGGTCACTCCGGGATCCGAAACGAATGCGCACCGCGGTGTCTATACGGGCATTGATTATCGGGGCACTCCGATAATGGCCTATACGATGCCTGTCGACGATTCTCCGTGGGAACTCATTGTGCAGGTCGACAGGAAGGAAGTCGAGGCGGAAACCCGCGGCAGGAGGCGTTTGCTGCTCCTGCTCGTCGTTTCGGTGATGATCGCCGCGATCACGGGTTTGATATCAATGACCAGACAATGGCGCCTGGAATCATTCTCGAAGGAAGCCGAAGCCGCATCGCGCATCCTCGAGAGCGAGGAACGGCTACGGTTCGCGCTTGCAGCGGCAAACCAAGGCATGTACGACCTGAATGTTCAAACGGGCAAGGCGATAGTCAATGAAGAATACGCGAGGATGCTCGGCTTCGATCCGGCTACTTTCGTGGAGACAAACGATGCCTGGATAGCGCGTCTGCATCCGGATGACCATGATGCGATCGAGAAAGCGTACTCAGACTATATTGCCGGCAAGACCCCGGAATACCGTATAGAGTTCAGGCAGAAAACCTATAACGGTAGCTGGAAATGGATTCTATCGCTCGGCAAGATAATCGAACGGGACAGTCGCGGCACGCCTCTCCGGATGCTGGGAACGCATACCGATATATCGACGCGCAAGACGATGGAATTGGCGTTGCGCGCCAGCGAAGAACGTTACCGAAGGACGCTCGACGATATGCTCGAAGGTTGCCAGATAGTGTCGTTCGATTGGGTGTATGTATACCTCAACGATTCCGCTGTACGCTACAGCCATCAGCGAAGGGAAGACCTCATCGGGCATACGATGATGGAATGTTACCCGGGGATCGAATCGACAAAGATGTTCGCGGTCCTCCAAAAGTGCATGGAACACCGTGAATGCCATTTCATTGAATTCGATTTCACCTACCCCGGAGGGGAAGTCGGATGGTTCGAAATGAGCGCACAGCCTTCTCCCGAAGGATTGTTCTTGCTGACGATCGACATCACGGAACGAAAGCATCATGAAATGGAATTGCGGGAGTTGAATGCGGCGCTCGAGCAGAAGGTTACTGATCGCACCATGTTGCTACAGAGCGCCAATACGGAACTTGAGGCGTTCGCCTACTCCGTCGCGCATGACCTTCGGGCCCCGCTTCGTTTCATAGACGGGTTTGCCAAGATTCTGCAGGAGGATCACGGCCACCAACTCGACCCGGAAGGCAGGCGAATACTAGGGGTGATCCGGGAGAGCGACCGCAAGATGGACATGCTCATCAAGGATCTACTGGAAATCACGAGGCTAGGCAAGACTAACCTTTCAATGAGGACCGTCGACATGCGCTCGCAGGCTATTGAAGCATTCGGCCAGTGCGCCGATCCGACCACGCTGTCGGGCTTTGAGATCCATGTCGGCGACCTTCCCGAAATTGAAGCTGACGAGTCCATGATGGCCAGGGTATGGCAGAACCTGCTTTCAAATGCTGTCAAGTATTCAATGCCCAGTCCTGTCCACCATATCGAAATCGATTCGTCGGAAGCCGGGGGGTACTATATTTTTTCGGTGCGCGATTTCGGCGTCGGGTTCGATCCCGATTATTCCAGCAAGCTGTTCGGCATGTTCCAGCGCCTGCATAGCTCGGAAGAATTCCCGGGGACGGGTATCGGCTTGGCTATCGTCAAACGAATAATCACGAGGCATGGAGGCGAGGTCTGGGCGGACGGAGGCATAGGTACCGGCGCGACCATCCGATTTTCCCTCCCCAAGACGTGTGTTCGGGCGGATGGCGGGCAAACGGCGTAGTTGTTGTCATGGACTTCGGTCGGGAAATGTATAGAATGGAGGCATGCAAGTGGCGAATGAGTCAATCAAAATTCTCTTCGTGGAAGACATGCCTGCAGACGCCGAATTGGCAAAGCGGGAACTCGAGAAGGGTGGCATCGTATTCAAATTCATGCGGGTCGATACCAAACCCTCTCTTATCGAAGCGCTTGAATCATTCCGACCCGATATAGTCATCTCTGATTATTCAATGCCTACATTCGACGGGATGTCAGCACTGCTCGCGACAAGGGAGTTCGATCGCTTCATGCCTTTCATAATACTGACGGGGTCCATGAACGAAGACACCGCCGTGAGATGCATGAAGGCAGGAGCCAGCGATTATGTGATAAAGGAGCATGCGTCGCGACTCGCGTATGCCGTGCTTGAGGCGATCGACCGCAGGAAACTTATAGAAAAAAATTCGTTGCAAGAGGAACTACTCCGCCAGAACGAAGAACGCTACCATTCAATCTTCTCCGACAGCAAGGCGGTCATGCTGATAATCGACCCCGACTCCACAGCGATAATTGACGTCAACAAGGCGGCGCTCGACTTCTATGGCTGGACGAAGCAAGAGATATTAAGAAAAAAAACGTCTGATATCAATACCTTGCCTATCCAAATCCTGCGTGAAAAAATACGTATAGCCATTACGCAAGAGAAGAATCATTTCGAGTTCAAGCACCGCTTGTCGGACGGCTCCATTCGAGATGTCGAATCGCATTCCGGCCCGATACGTTTTGGCGGCAAGTTGTTCATGCTCTCGATCATCCACGATATAACGGAGCGCGTCGAAGCACAACGGGAACGCGACCTTATCGCGCAGAAGCTCTCCCGATATCTGCAATTGAGTCCGACGATCACTTATTCGCTCCGGCTTGAAAGCGGTGTAGCCCACATAGAATGGGTCAGCGAGAACATGGAAGCGATCCTGGGCTATTCGGTCAAGGAAGCCACGGAACCGGAATGGTGGTTCAGAAATGTAGTATCGGCAGACAGGCCGGAGGCGCTCAAGGGTATCCCTAAATTGATAGAGAGCGGGAGCTATTCCCATGAATACAGGTTCCTGAGGAAGGATCGTTCGATACTCTGGATTCGCGATGATATGAGGCTCGTGGAAAGGGAAAAGGGAGAGGCGGAGATAGTCGGGACGCTCACGGATATAAGCGCCAACAAGAGTGCGGAATCAGAAATCAAGCTCAAGAGCGCCGCGCTGGAAGCCTTGAAGACGGCGGTGGTAATCACCGACAGGGAAGGCAACATCGAATGGGTCAACCACGGCTTCGAAAATCTTACAGGCTTCACCAGGATCGAGGCGAATGGAAAGAATCCGGGCGCCCTGCTCAAGTCGGACAAGCAGGATCCCGCGCTCTATCGCGAGCTTTGGGACACAATCCTCTCAGGTGAGACATGGCGGGGGGGAAAAAAAAAAAAAAAA
>CAZKJA010000276.1:0-5507 GCA_964552925.1 uncultured Treponemataceae bacterium | reverse complement strand
GGTGGACGGCGGATATGGCGCCGGTAACTGAACTGTACGGGCTCGGCCTCTACTCCATCCCCGAATTGCTTCAAGACGGGGACAGTTTCGAATACTTCGCGTGCGCCCCCCTGGAGGACACTCAAGGCGGAACCGCGGGCGCGGTCTCCGCCGCGCCATCCGGTACCGTCGTCGCCGTTCCGGTTGTCGCCGTTCCGGTCGTCGCCGTTCCGGCCGGGTACGAGGAGCGCCGTATCCCAGGCGGGCTCTATGCCGTTTTCGAATACGACGGCCCGGCGCGCAGGACGCGGGACGCCTTCAACTACATATTCGGCGAATGGTTCCCGTCCGTTCCGTGGCGCCTGCGGACGGACGAGTCCGGCTCCATAGGCTTCGAGCGCTACCGTGCCGAAGAGCCGCGAGGTACGCTCAACCGCGTGATGAGCGTATACGTGCCGATAGAGGCGTTGCCGGAAAACCAGGGCTAGTTCATCGAAGCTTGCATCTAGTCGGAAATCGACACTTCAGGCAGAACCAGAACAAGCTAAGCCATACCACTGATAGTAGCCTTGAAATATGAGATGCAAGCTACGACGAACCAAGAAACTTGTAAAGCACTCTTGACTATATGTCATTCGAGGAAAAATCCACCTGGGTCAGCTTATCGGAGTCGGTCCTGGTAGGCGGAGTGTACGACTTGTTCATCCTGGGGCGGTTGCACGCCGTACAGGCCATCGAAATAGCCTACCAACGGCCGATGCTGTTCAGCATCGGGGCAATGATAATCGTATCGATAGTAGGGAACATCCTGATGGCCGTCAGCAACGCGGTCTCCACCACGATCAAGGGCAACGGTTCGGTCGACCATATCGACCGCAAGGACGAGCGGGACGATACGATCAGCCGCCGTGGCGAGCTGTTCGGCTACTACGTCTATAGCCATAGAACAAGGCCGGTACTCGCCGTAGCTGGAGATGGCGTTCGAGATCGCCAAGGCGCTGGGCGCCTCCCTAGGCGAGGTCTTTCAGTACAAGGAGAAGGAATAATGTCAAGCCAAGAGTATTCAGGACCTACGGCGAGCCACGGAGCCGCGTCGACGCAGCTTGACGCCGACAGGCGGAACGCGATAAGCCTGAAGGTGTCTTCTGGCCGCCCTCACGCCCCCGGCAGCAGCCCCAGGCTCGCGGCCAAGCCGAGTCCGCTGAAAATCGAAATAATCGAAAGGGCGACGACCGCGATCGCGTTCCACGCCTTGCGCGGCCTCCTGTTCCAGTGGAAGACCCCGAGACAGAAGAGGAGGGTATACGCGACTGTCTCGGGGAGTCCCGCGAGGTGCTCTCCTATCGACAGCTTCATGTATACGAGACCCTCGAAGCTGCCGGGTCCGGGAACCTGGGGCGCGAACAGCGTGAATCCTCCGATGAGGAGGATCAGCCTGGCCCAGCCCATCCTGCTATCGAGGAAGGTTCCCTTGAACGGATAGAGGATAAATGCGAGCGCCAACCCGACGACGAATTGGAACAGGGGGCCGAGCGCGACGATCGGTGAATCGATGCCGCGCATTATCGAAGCCAGGGCTCCGCTCGAGAAGCGCTCCTTGTAGCCCATGAACGCCAGCGCCAGGATACCGGCGATGAAGTAGCTGACGATGTGAGCCGCGGCAACCCGCCACGCGAAGCTGCCGAACCTGATTTCTTTTGCGTCCATCAATGACCTCCTTGGCGCGCCGGATCCTGCGATTCAAATCCACGACGAGGGCAAAGCCTCAATCGGCCCGTGCGCCGGATACAGCGTAACAAGGGACAGCAGTATCGAGGCTTGGTACATTCATACTTCAGACTAGCTTTGGGGTAGTATTTTCGTACTAACTGGAATGAAAATCGCGTATAAGTCGCAGGAGGTCCATTCGTCGTTGTATGCCGAGCTTCCTGTAGAGGCTGTAGATATGGTTGCGCACGGTATTCCCGGACAGAGAGAGCGCGGCGGCTATCTCCTTGTTGTCCTTGCCTTGGAGGATCAACGCGGCAGCCTCCTCCTCCCGGGGGCTCAGGCCCGAGCGCCGTGCAAGTTCCGCTGGCAACCGGGAGGGGACGTCGGATTTTGGAACAGGTCGGAGCGCCGGCGACGATTTCAGGAACTGGAACGAGGTCAGCGCGTAGGCTAACGGCAGGCTGAGGAGTGCGTAGGGGCCTTCGATTCCAGGTCGAGAAACGTAGACAAGCTCGACGACTGCGACAGCGAGGACGGGGACGTACACCAGGATCGCCCGCCTGCCCCGCCAAGCCGATCCGCGCGCGCCAGCATCGTCGAGATCGCCATCGAGCCGCTTGACTCCATGCCGCCGCTCCGCGCGGCGCCCACCTGGCAGGCTAAAAACTATAGTCGCGAAGAAGGCGGAAAAGGCCAGGCCCAGCGGAATTATGGCGTAAGCCTGGTCTACGGCTATCATGACGGGAGCCTGGAGAGCGGTAAGGATGGCCGCCGCCGCGAGGACGGGCTTCCTCCGCTTCGCCGCCGCCGGCAAGCCGGTGACCATGGGCGGAAACGTCAGCTCGACGACGGCCATGCCTACGAATATCATGCTCGCGAAGATTGTCTCGGCACGATAGCTTTGACCGACGTTGATAAGGTAGTAGCTGAACAGGAAGCCCGCGGACAACAAGTAGGTGTACGAAGCGAAGAAAAGTATTCGATCCAGGACAGCCCGTTCCTTGGTCATCGAATAGGCGAAGAAAAGTCGCGCCAGGCACGCCACGCCGAATGAAAGGCTGAGTAGGTTGAGGAGTATCGGCAGGTGCCTCATCGCCCAAGTGTAACATATCCAGCGCGTTGTTCCATGATGCCGCGATTTCCGCATCGCCTTTTGCCGCGGCAGCCAGTATCTTATCAGCCATGAAATCAAGCGCGCCCCCGGACTGGAAACGGAATATAGCGGTATTCCTCGGCAGCCAGATCATATCCCTTCTGGGCTCTTCCCTCGTCCAGTACGCTATAATGTGGTACATAACCCTCGAGACGCGGTCGGGGGCGATGATGACCGTTTACATCATTTGCGGCTTCGTGCCCACGTTCATCTTCTCGCCCTTCGGCGGCGTCTGGGCGGACCGCTACGACCGCAAGAGGCTTATTATGATCGCCGACGGCGTGATCGCGCTGGCGACCCTGGCTATCGCGCTGGTGTTCATGTCGGGCTTCAAGCCGCTCTGGCTGCTGTTCGTGGTGTCGGCGGTCCGGGCGACGGGCTCGGCCGCGCACGGGCCGGCCGTAGGCGCGATCCTTCCCCAGATGGTCCCGGAAGACAAGTTGCTCCGGATCAACGGCATAAACAGCAGTGTCCAATCGATGATAATGCTGATATCGCCAATACTCAGCGGCGCCTTGCTTTCGTTCGCTTCCATAGAGACTATCTTCTTCATCGACGTCGTCACGGCGGCCATCGCCATAGGCACCCTGGCGATATTCCTGCGCATCCCCCCGCACGCGAAGGCCATGGTGCCCCAAACGACCGGGTATTTCGAGGATATGCGGATGGGATTCCGATACATCCGGGAGCACCGGTATCTCGCGTCGTTCTTCATCTACCTCGGTATATTCCTCTTCCTGGTAACGCCCGCCGCCTTCCTCACCCCGTTGCAGACGGCGCGAACCTTCGGCCCCGAGGTATGGCGGCTCACCGCCTTGGAGATAGTGTTCTCCGTCGGGATGATGGTCGGCGGGGCCTTGCTGGCGACCTGGGGCGGTTTCAGGAACCGGATGCGCTCGATGGTCGCGTCCAACCTGATCATGGCGGGCTGTACCGTCGCTTTGGGCTTCGCCCCGCCTTTCTGGCTGTACCTTGCCTTCATGGGCCTCTTCGGCATCTCAATGCCGCTGTACAACACCCCGTCCACCGTAATGATCCAGGAGCACGTCGAGGGCGACTACATGGGGCGCGTCTTCAGCATACTCACAATGCTTATGACCTCGGCAATGCCTTTGGGCATGCTTGTATTCGGACCGCTCGCCGACGCTGTAAGGATCGAGTGGATACTTATAGCCACTGGCATTGTAATGCTTGCCCACGGCCTTCGGGTGCTGGGATCCCGGCGGCTGATGGAGGCGGGAGAGCCGGTCGCACGCGGGGAGGCGGATGCTTCGCCACCCGAGGCGACGGAAACCGAGGCCGCGGGGTCATGATAGCCGCCCCGGCTCGGCGCCGGGTTCTCGCCGGATTCCTTTTTCGCTTGCGCACCCGGCGGTCAGCAGATACCATTGCGGCAAGGAGCCGCCGGCGATGTCAACGGGACTGATGGTCTTCACAAATATCATGGCACCGCTCGTGACGGGCTTCTTTTTCTGCATATGCTTCATGTACTTCGTCATCGCGAACCCGTCGAAGGGCGCATCGTTCAAATACTTCGTCGTGTTCCTCATCAGCTTCGGCGCTTTCTCCTTCGGGCGGCCGCTCCAGCTCATCGCCGGGCCGCACCCCCTTCCGCTTATAATAGTGAACCTTCGCGTCTTCCTCCTGTGCGCGGTGATATCGCCCGCCATCATCCTCGCCGCCGATATAATCAATAAGAAAGGCAGAAGGCTGAACGCGACGCTCGTGGTCCTGCCGTGCGTGGCGCTCGGGCTCACCTACGTCGTATTCAACACGCTCGGGACTCAGGACAGCTTTACGTTGTTCGAGTTCGGGGGCATCGTCGCCCGCGACAACCTTACCCCGTCGATGCTTCCGCCGTTCTACGGGAGGGAGGTGACGATAGGCGTCCAGTTCGTCACCGGGATGCTCCTCCTGTCGTTCTCGTCGCTCAAGCTGTTCAGGCTACTGCCGGAAACGCGATTCCGTGACGTACTGAAGGACAAGAATTTCCTTATCAACGTCGGGATACTTGTGTTCGCGATGTCGTTCATAATCGGCTCGCTCGCGAAGCAGTGGTGGATATACTACGCGGCCTCCATCATAAGCGCGTTGCTCTTCGGGGCAGCGGTGCTTGTCGACGCGCAGGAGGTCCATCGTTACTACGAGAAGCTCATCCCCTTCATAAAGGAGGACATCCTCCACAACGTCGCGTTCAGCGAGATATCGCGCACCAAGCTGACGGAACTTCTCGACTGCCTCGGGAAGAAAAGCGACCTCGACACCTTCGTCGTCATGAAGATAAAGGAGCGCCGCCCGGACGCCGAACAGGACTTCGCCCTGGTCAACGCGGCTATGGAAACGGCGGCCCGTTGCCTGACGCGCTTGTTCGGCGCCGAGAACTACCTGCTTCTCCCGCTCGCCGACGCCCGTATCGGCATAGCCCTGCGGACGCCGGGCGACTGGAAGGTTGACCGGAAGGTACACCTCCTCGAGACGCTCGAAGCCGTCCGCGAGGAGATTTCCTCTTCCCACGACTGCACGCTCGCGATCGGGGTGGGCCGTTCCTGCGGCCGGATCGAAGAGTTACGGACCTCGTACCACGAGTCCCTGAGGGCGCAGGAATACGCCGAACGCTTCGACGGCGGCACGATCATACACGTAGAGGATATTGACCAGCGGGAGC
>CAZKJA010000275.1:1637-5550 GCA_964552925.1 uncultured Treponemataceae bacterium | reverse complement strand
TAGAGCGCTTGAATGGCATTCAAGAGGTCAGGGGTTCAATTCCCCTCACCTCCACAACAGCAAATGACAAAGGTCGCCTACTGGCGGCCTTTGTTGTTTTATATCGAAGAGGTGAGGGGAATTGTATTGCAGCCTGCCGGAGGCTGGCACTATGATAAATTACAACGAGATGCCGCGCGGATGCGCGGTACGGTATTCAAATTTGCATTGCGGGAGCCGATAGGCTATCCTGAGTTTAAGTAGCAACAATTATTTTTTGGGAGGACGATTTGGTGGAGGATGATTATCGGGTCATCATGCGCCTCATCAATTCCCGCTTTTCCCTGCCCATGGTGTATGAAGCCTGCCACAGAGTCCTTTGCGCGAGGATGCCGGCTTACAATATGTATGTATGTACCATCGAACCGGGCGGACTGCGCTTTCCCTACTATATAGACGAAAAAGACGACGAAAACACTCTCGACGTATTCCCGAAGGACGGTCTCACGGGCTACGTCATCGACACGCGCAGACGCTATTGGAAAGCCAAGGACCCGCTTCCGCCGGAGGATGTCCATCCTGTCGGAGCGATACCCCATGATTGGATCGGCACGCCCTTATTGGATCGGGACGGAGAAGTGCTAGGCGTTTTTACTGTCCAGACTTACACGGAAGGCACGGGATTCACCGAAGAAGACGCCGGGTTACTTGATTTTATCGCGGGAGCACTCTCTTTGGCCATTCAATTGGCCAGGCAGGACCGCGAAATCGCTATCAGGCGCATCGCAGTGCTCGTCGAGGATGTAATCGAGATACACGAACTGTACCCTAAAATCCACGAGATAATGCACTCAATCATTCCGGTCGCGAAGAAGAATTTCATTATCGCCCGTGTCGATGAAAAGTCGCAGGTATTCCAATCCGTGTACTGGGTGGATGAGAAAGACGATGACATCTTCAAGTCTTGGCCGCTTGACCATGGTTTTACCGGCTATATCCATTCGGTCTTGAGGAAGTCGTACATCTACGAGGATGGCAAGACCCCGCTACCGCAGGGGCTCGAATTATTTGGATCGCAGGCCCATTATTGGCTCGGCGCGCCGCTTTTCAACAATGACCGCATCATCGGGATCGTCGCGATTCAAAGCTACAACCCTGAGGAGGCGATCACCAAGGAGGACGAACACGCGCTCAACGCCATGTGTCCGTACATAGCCACGGCA
Organism: uncultured Treponemataceae bacterium; assembly: GCA_964552925.1. Lineage (GTDB taxonomy): Bacteria > Spirochaetota > Spirochaetia > Treponematales > UBA12059 > SZUA-370. The sequence goes on along the minus strand of CAZKJA010000275.1, from coordinate 4,348 downwards.
ATCAGCCAGACGGAACTCCTGTCACGGCTTAAGCGACGCTGAACCGACCGACCACTTCAAGGCAATCTTGTTACATCGCCACCGATGAGCTACACTCGGGTAGTACCCTAAAAAACGGGATGGTGAGCTATGTCCGATGAAATCGATCCTGAGATTGCGGCACTCATCGGTGGGAGTGTCGAAGAGTTTGTCCCCAAGACCCACCCGACCAAGGCAGAGGGCGCTCCCAGCTACGAAGCCCTGTTCGGCGGACTCAACGTATCCGGCGAGCTCGATACCAAGGGCGAGTTCGAAGTAGACATCACCAAGAAAGCCTACGATCCCGTGACGCGTTTCGAGTCCGAACCGCCGAACGTATTCTTCGACGACCCACAGTATTACCAGAAGGCTTTGGCCGGCGAGGGAGAAGCCTCCCAGCGCTTCCATGAGACACTTAAAAAGTATCTTCAGGCGTCCGATCCCAAGGACAAGGGGATGTATCGTCAGCAGGTATTGACAGTGTACTGGAACATGGTTTCGCATATGATCCCCCGGGTGATCTCCAACACTCCCATGAAGCCCAAGCAATTGATGGTACGCTTCGGCTTGTCCTTGCCTACGATGCTGACTCCGGAGCAACGTTCGATATTTTCCAGGGTCATCTATCCCAAGGACACCAAGGAACCGGTCTATTATCTCGACGAGTGGCTCAGGTCGGTCGCGATAGGCTTGATCAATCCAAGCGGTACCGACGAGGTCAACGCTACGCGGTCGGACGAGCGTACGCGCTTCAATACCCTGCTCCAGAAGGCCATGGGCAAGCGCGATACCGCGGAAGCCCTGCTCAAGGCCAAAGCCGAGGAGAGGAAGAGCCTGGAAGGCAAGCTCAAGGACCGCGTCGCTCTCGTCGGCGAGCATAATGGGCTTCCCGGTTTCTTCCAGATTCCGGCACCATATACGGATTCACAAAAAAAGACGATGGCCGAGCTCGCCGAGATCATGAGGCAGATGCAGGCGGCAGACAAGGAACTCGTCTCGAGCATCGAGGTATTCGAGGACGCGACCAAGGATGTCCAAGGCTTGCGGGAGAAGATGGGCGCCCTCGGGGAGGATACGAAAGCCAACCTCCAGGCTTTGTCCCAGGAGTTCGAGACGACCAGGCAGATGCTCAAGATGTGCGTGGGCAGGCAGGGGAACCATTTCCCGTTGATAACCAAGGAATATTTTCACCTTAACCTGAGGGAGATAGGGACAAGGGAAAACGTAATCGATACACTAGCATGGATAGAGAGTATCGATTCGCAGGCATATTGCAGGCCGTACAAGAGCACTTTGAACCGTATCGAGCCATTCGTGGTGCTCCTTCCCAGCTACGGCGACCAGGGTATCTGCTGGGAGCCTTTCGACCGTTACAACAGGCATACCAGCCGCTCGCGGATAGCGATCCCGATGTATCCCAAGAATTTAAAGATCGCCGTTGCCATCGCCGTCGCCGACATGCGCTGGCAAGCTGCCAAGGAAAAAGCTTCGTACTATTGGATGGAAGAAGGCTTGACCGGCAACTATTACCAATGGTTCGTAAAGCAGAAGCTAAAAGGCGACGTGAAGGAGTACTTCATCCAGGACTATATCGCATGGGTAACCAAGGAAAGTGAAGCGATGCAGAAGCTCGACAAGGAAGTCAGGGGCATATTCTGGCGCTTCATGCCGTTCAGCCAGGCGGTAAAGGAAAAGCTGCGCGACAGGAGCATCGTGTACCAGGAACTGTACCAGCGGGACGTCAACCGGACGCTTTCCGACGGATATTGACAGCTCTGGCGCCGAGCGGCCGGGCAAAGCTCGCCAGATAGACGCCGCCTACGGCGACGGCGCCGCCCGCCAGTTGTACCGGGCTCAGTCGTTCGCCCAGGACCACGAAGGACGCGGCCACCGAGACCACCGGTATCAGGTTTATGAACACGGATGAGACTCCCGCCCCCAGGACCTTGAGGCTGGCTACGTAGAACAGGTAGCCTATCGCCGAGCAGAACACCCCCAGGTACAAGACATTCGCGATCACCACAATCGATACTCCTGACCACGCGACGCGCTCCGTCAGCGCGAACGGAACGAAACCGATAGCGCCGAAGACGCTTTGCCACAGTGTCACGTCGAGGCTGTCGTACGTGCCCAGTAGCGGTTTGGTCATGAAGGAGTACGCTACCCACGAGAGCGCCGCCAGTCCCATGAACAGATATCCCGAAGGCGAAGGGCTTACACGCAACGATTCCACGACTATCAGCGTGACCCCGATGGCGGACAAGAGCGCTCCCGCGTATTGGGCGCCGCTGAGGCGCGTCCGCAGGATAAAACGCTCCGACAGCATCGTGATCACCGGTATTGTGCCGACTATTATCGATGCCTCAGAGGCCGATAACAGGAGCACGCCGTTGTTTTCGCCAAGGAAGTACAAGGTGACGCCTATCAGTCCGGTGCCCGCCATCAGCGGTACGTCCTTGGCGGCGAGTCGCGGTACGCGGCCGCGCACGAGGTATACGAGCAGCAATACCAGCGACCCTACCACGAACCTGGCGAGGCCCAGGCTCATCGGGGGGATGACGGCGACTGCCGTCTTGATGCTGAGGAACGAAAGCCCCCAGATGAAAGCGGTCGCGCTCGCGAGCACGATAGCCGTTGCTTTGTTCTTGTTCATGATCCTGCTTTCAAGGTGATAGTATCCGTTCGGGACGCGG
>CAZKJA010000275.1:0-1627 GCA_964552925.1 uncultured Treponemataceae bacterium | reverse complement strand
CGGTCGGCCAGGGCCCCAGGTTTGACCATTCCGGGGAATGCCCCCATAATGGCTTCATAGCGAATATTTGAAGGAGCTTTTTCATGACCGAAGCGACGAAACGCCTTGCCGTCCTGGGGGTATCCGTCCCCGAGCTTGTCCTGCCGGCTCCCGGTACCAACCTGACCAAATGGGCCGTTGTCGCGTGCGACCAGTACTCGAGCGAGCGGGCTCATTGGGATGGCATCGCGGCGTTCGTCGGCGAAGCGCCGAGCACCTTGAATCTGGTATTCCCCGAATGCTACCTCGAAGACCCCGACAAGGCCGACCGCGTACGGCGCATACAGCGGACGATGAAATCGTACATCGCCGACGGCATCGTCAGGAATGGCGGGCGGGGATTCGTGCTGGTGGAACGCAAGACCACGTTCAGCGGGCATCCGCGCAAGGGCCTCGTGATCGCGGTAGACCTCGAGGCGTACCGCTACGGAAAAGGCGTGACGACGGCGATCCGCCCCACCGAGGGCACAATCGTCGAGCGGCTGCCTCCGCGCATGGATATACGCCGGGGCGCCCCGCTCGAGCTTCCCCATATAATGCTCCTGATAGACGACCCCGACCGCACGGTGATAGAGCCGCTGTACGCAAGGATGGGAAGCCTGCCACTGCTGTACGACTTCGAGCTTATGCAGGGTGCCGGCCACCTGCGAGGCGCGCTTGTCTCGGAGCCTGCCGATCTTGAAGGCTTGGCATCCGCGCTCGAGGTGCTGGCCGACGGCGAGGCGTTCGGGAAACTGTACGGCCAGCCCGACGTGCTCCTGTTCGCCGTGGGCGACGGGAACCATTCGCTGGCGACGGCCAAGGCGATTTGGGAGGAGACCAAGGCGGCCGGGGCCGAGGATAGTTCGATCATGGACCACCCGGCGCGGTACGCGATGGTCGAACTCGTCAACATCTACGACGAGGGTTTGCCGTTCCACCCTATCCACCGGGTTCTGTTCAAGGTGGACGAGGAAGCCCTGCTGGCCGACCTGGCGGCTGCGGGAGCGGTGTTCGAGCCGATGCACTGGAAAGAAGCTGTTGAAAAAACCGACGAGCCTGCGGGCGCCGCCAGAGACGATCATCGCTTCGCGCTGGTGTCGGGCAGGCGTTCCGGGCTGCTCCGGGTGGCGAAGCCCGCTGCAAAGCTCGCGGCGGGAACCATACAGGCCGTGCTCGACGCGCATCTGGCTGCCAATCCGGGTACTGTAATAGACTATATCCACGGCACTGAAAGCCTCGAAGCCCTGGCGAGGCAGCCAGGCAACCTGGGGCTGTACCTGCCGCCCATCGACAAGTCGAGCTTCTTCGGCACCGTGATCCGCGACGGGGTCATGCCGCGCAAGACTTTCAGCATGGGCGAGGCGCCCGAGAAGAGGTTCTATGTCGAAGCCAGGACCATAGTGCGCTGAGCCGCTATTCGGGGTCGTGGTACAGGTAGCAGGCGACCTGGTGTCCGTCCTCCGTATCCTTCAGCTTCGGTACGCTCTGGGCGCACTTGTCCATGCGCTTCGAGCATCGGTCGTAGAAATAGCAACCTGTCCTCAGCTTGTCGGGTGAGGGTACGTCGCCGGTAAGGATTATCCGCTGGCGCTTCCGCTCCACCGCG
>CAZKJA010000274.1:0-5559 GCA_964552925.1 uncultured Treponemataceae bacterium | reverse complement strand
GGCTCTCGGATTGCTGGTCGTCAACCTTTTGCGTCTATCCCCGGAAACCTTGGCAACGCTTCGCCAGGAGCCAGCATCAGTCTCCGGTGCTTTCGCGACGCCTGCCGAGACGTCTGTGCCGATGGCTTCCACGGACGCTACCAGACCGAAAGACGTCGGCAATGCCGACGCGGAGGATTTCCTGAGGAAGCTGGAGCGCCCGCCCGCCGTACCTGGAACCGGTTTGATCCGGCTGACCGATGAGAACTTCTCCGCTGGCTACGACGAACTGTATGACCACCGGGATGCGTACTACGGCCGGGAGGTGGAGCTTGCCGGCTATGTGATGCGTGAGGACGGATTGGGAGCCGGCGGTTTCCTTGTCGGCAGGGAATTGCTGTGGTGCTGCGAAGACGACCTGTATTTCATCGGCTTCGTCGCCTTTGCCGACGGGGAAGCGCCGGCGCAGGATTTCCCGGTACGCGTCAGGGGGACGTTGGAGGAATACCGGTACACGAGTCCGGAAAACGGCAAGGTATTCAACGTTCCCGCCATACGCGTCCGGCGGATCGACCCTGAGCCGCACGTTCCCCGCCGGGTCTACCAGAACCTGGGTTGATTGCGCATCCGATCCTGGACAGGAAATCGTTTATTGTTCGTCGTCTGATCTGACCACAAGAAAATCCTTGCTCCTGATAAGCATCGACAGGAGCGGGTAAGCTGCGTTGCTACAGGATGCTCAAGTAGGCGACGTTGGGTTGTATGCTTTTACATACGCCGCAGGAAGGGAAGGACAGGTATAGCAGCACCGCCTTCTTGTCGCGGATCCTGTCCTGAAGCTCCCGGTAACTGGTTATCGCTTGCATTGTTCAATGATACCGACGGATCCTTTACCGGAGCAAGGATCCGATCAACGGAGCCTGGATTTTTCGGATTGCGTCTGCATGGAGTTCGTGATAGATTTTTATCGGTTGTGCTTTCAATTGGAACCCAGCACCAGTTTGACCAGGTATAGGTGAAAGCCATGAAAAACCGCCGAACCTTTCTTGCCGCTTTTCTGTTTCTGACACTCGCCGCTGTTTCAGCCCAAGAAAAAAAAAGCATAGCCTTGGGCGACCTGGAAGTGACCGCATCCCAAGCGAGTTATAAATCTGTCGGGAAAGGCATTACCGAGTTGATCGCGGTAGAACTGGTCAAGTCGAAATCCGTTACGCTTGTTGAACGCGAAAAGCGCGGCGAACTAATGCAGGAGTTGGAGTTCGGCTTGAGCGGCATGGCCGATCCTTCGAAGGTGTCGCAGCTCGGTGGGCTGCTCATGGCCGATTATCTTGGTTTCGGCGAGGCCATCGAGATGGGGCCGAAATTCCTGATAAGCATGAAACTGATCAAGGTCGACACGGGTGAAGTAGTCTGGGCCGACAAACTCATGGAATCCCTAACCAATTACGAGTACATCGCCGGTTTCTTTTCCAGTTCCATCCTGAAGGCAATGGCAGTGCCTGTGGCGGCCACCACGGTCGCGAAGGTGGAGAATAAGGTCGAAAAGGACGAGAAGGCGTTGGTCGCCTTTTCGCGAGCCGTCGAGGCGGTTGACCGCAAGGACATCACCACGGCAAAGCAAGAGCTGCAAGCCGCCAAACGTATCGATCCGACCAACGATGCGGTGGCCTACTATATCGCCAAACTGTCGGGTTCCAGCCCGCGCATGCAGGTAGAGATCGATATCAGCGCCGCTTCCTTCAATCCGGCGATGGCCGCGTTTCTGGATAAGCCGATTTTGTATACATGGCTTTCCGCAAGCGCCGATATGGACTCGGAAGCAAACATCCAATTCGGAAACCTGGGGTATAAAGAGAGATTTCTTACCGTGCGCTTCGGTATCCTATTGCCTTTCATGAAAAGCTTCGGGCTTATCGCGGAAGTCTCTCCGATAAACCAACTCAATTCCAATATCAGCAGCGCGGACAATACGCCGATCTTCACGAACTATGTCGGCGGCACCGGGAATATGGACCGCAGCGCCTATGCGGGGCTCCTGGGTTTGAGCTGGAAGGCGCTGAACGAACTGTCGCTCGGAGCGTCGTTCCGCGTCGGCAAGTATTATCAGTCGGAACTGGGGTATTTTAGTGATCCATGGATCGGATACCACGATCCCTCCTACTCGTATGGTATCCTTCCCGGACAAAGCCTGATTTCGATGACGTTCGAAGGCGGCGTTTTGTACAAGAGGGCGGACGACAACGTTACCGCCGATCTGCGCGTGCTGTATTCGCCGGACACGGACGGCTACCTTGACAGGGACGCGGAGTTGCTGTTGGAAGGCGACATGCCGCTCAGCCTTTCCTTGGGCGGAAGTTTGGGCTTCCTGAATCGTACGTTGTTTGTCGCTGGCCGCGCAGTCACGGAACTCTATCTCGACGATCGCGACGGCTTTATGCTGCGCGCGGTGCCGGCCTTGGAATGGTGGCCGCTCGGCTTCCTTGGCGTACGGGGCGGTTACGAGTTCGCCTACCTCAATCTCCTTGGCACATCGGACCAGGGCCACGGTTTCATGGGAGGGATTTCGCTCAAATTCCGCGGCTTCGGGCTGGATTTCAACTACACCAATCGCTACCGGCCCTTCCGCCACTTGCCCGGATATGGATACAACGAGAGTTTTCTTCTTATCGGGCTGAACTACGAATTCTGAGTTTTCCTGGGGGGGTACAACAATCCCCCAGGGATTCGTCTATGCCTTTGCGAACCTCGAACCAGAAATTGAGGCAGGGCTCGCAGAACCATATCGCTCAGAGCCGGCTAATAGGCTCTTCTGATGTCCGGGACCCAATGCATGAAGTACGCCGTAAGCCAACGCTGCCGCAAGGATCAAGGCGAGCCTTCCTGGCCCCGTCCCCGGCTGGATGAGATCCCGTATCCAGGTTCCTGCTTCGAGCACGAAGCCCGCGCGCGTCCCTTGTGCGGGCGCGCCTATCGCTATCCTGTCGCCCGGCGAAGATGCCGCCGCACCGTCTCCCCACACGACGGAGTTGATTGCCAGAAACCCAATGATAGCCGCAATACCGACTACCACGGACTTGCTCATGGCCGAGCGGCCTCGGTGACCTCCGCGTTCGGCCGCCTCATGAACCTGTAGGCGAACGCCGCGGCCAACTGCGGTCCCGCGAGCCAGCCGAAGAAGCGCTGGAATCGCCAGACGGGCCTCGGTATCGAAATCATGCGCCCGCGGGTTGCGTCCCGGAGGCAAGATTCAACGGTCTTGTCGGCAGACCACCCGTGCTTGACATCGGTACGGGCGCCCGCTGACGCGACAATCGCAAACTCGCTTTGCACGGGGCCTGGGCAGAGAGCGCACACCTTGATGCCGCGGTTCTTCCACTCGGTTGCTATCCCCACCGACAGGCTGAGCGCGTAGGCCTTGCTCGCCGCGTACACCGCGAAGCCCCCGAGCGGGGCGAACGCCGCGAGGCTCGCCACGTTGATTACGATCGATCCCCTTGCCAGCAACGGGGAGAAACGCCAGCACGATTCGGTGATCGCTCGGCAGTTGAGGTCCACCTGTCCGAGTTGCCAGTCCATGCCGACCGACGAGAAATCGCCGTAAGTGCCGTAACCGGCGTTGTTGACGAGTATCCTCACGGGCGCCCCGGCGTTGGTAGCCTCCGCTGCCAGGCGCTGTACGTTCCCGCTCGCGGTCAGGTCGGTCGGTTTAGTCTTGATCCTCAGGAGCGGAGCGGCAGCGCGTAATTCGGTGGCCAGAGATTCGAGCCTGTCGACCCGGCGGGCGACCAGCCATAGTTCGTCGAATCCGGGCAGGCCGTAGAACAGTCTCGATCCTGCGAGTCTCCGGGCAAAAGACGCCCCGATGCCCGACGACGCTCCGGTGACGATCGCTATGCCTCTATTGGTTTCCATGCGCAGGATACTAGCCGCGTCGGGATAGGCTGTCCAGCGTAGAGGCTCATCGACTTTAAAGAACTTGTCGATATACTTAAAGTGTTGTTAGTTCGTCGAAGCCTGCATCTGTCCATTTTCGACACCGCCAGGAGAGGTGGCTTATGCCAAACCATACCAGAACTGGTGGCGTTTGTGGCCGAGATGCAGGCTTCGATGAACTAGGTTTGTTTTTATTCTGACACAGTCGACCGGGAGATCCAGGATGGCCGCGAGAAGTCTTTTGCAGAAAGCCAAGGAATTCAGGAAGACCGACGATACGGTTGGTCCCGCGGCTTCCGGGTTTGTTTTCGACGAGTCATCCGGTATCTCCAAGGAAGACCAACAAGACATCCTCCGCCAGATCGACAATGTAGCCAAGTCAAGCCGCATCCTCGCCGGACCGGATACCTGGAAACTCAAGCCTAAAAGGCGCGGTTTCATGCTGCCGCTCGTCGTCAATATCGTCGGCTTGCTCGTTATGGTCGGAGGAATCTACGGGCTCGGGCGCTTGTTCTCCGTGGACAGGCAGGAAACAACTTCCGGTACAGCGAGCATCACCACCGCGGAAGGAAAGTTGCTTCAGGAAATCAAGAAGGAAGCGGAAGGCCGCATCCAGCAGAAAGACAAGGAAATAGCGAATATCCAGGAGCAGATGGCCGCCCTCGACCGCGAGAAGGTTCAGATGCTGTCGAGCATCGAGACGCGCGTCAAGGCCAAGGAAACCGAGCTGCGCGAGCAGTTGAACATCGAACTTGAACGCGAACGCCAGCGCTTGATTGCCGAGGGCTTGTCCGAAACCGCGATACAGCAACGCTTGAAGGAGTTCGAGCGCAAGAAATCCGAGGAGTTCAACGCCCAGTTGGCTGATTTCTCGAAGAAGGCCGAGGCTGAACGGCTGGCGCTCCAGGCCAACCTCGACAAGGCCCGGGATGAGTACAAGAAGAGCCTGTCCGACGCCACGTCCGAGAGGCAGCGAATCCAGGACGAGTCCCGCGCCCGCGAACAGGCCTTGCGCGAGCAACTGAGCGCCAAGGACCAGGCCTTGGAGGCAGAACGGGCGCGGACGGCGGATAGCCTTAGGACAGCCCAGGCGGAGCTTTCCAAATTCAACGAGGACGCGGCGCGCGGCAAGGCTACCGAGGACAGGCTTCTCGGCCTGTACAGCTCGGCGCGGCAGTCCCTCAACGACAGCCGCCTCGACGACGCGACGAAGACCCTGGAGGCGCTGCGCTCGTACCTTTCCGAGCCGCAGGTACTCGCAATCCCGTCGTTGCGGTCCAGGCGCGAGCTCGACCTCTTCGCGGCCGACCTTATCGACAGAACCATAAGCGCCGAGCGCGCCAAATCGGGTACCGACACGACCGGTATATCGGCGGCGCTCGAAGCGTTGTCGGTGATCCGCGCCGAGACCGAGCGCGCGCGCGTGGCCTTGGCAGCCGGCAAGCCCGACGCTGCCGCCGCGGCGTACCGCAAGGCCCTGGGCGCCACGCGCGAGCTCGAGGAAGCCGGCACCTTCCTGGACGAATACTGGAAGGCGTCCGTCGACGCCCAGACAGCGGCCCGAGGCTCGGAAAAATCCGCGACCCTGCGGCAAGCGCTCGCGGCCATCGACGCCGCCGGCAAAGACGAAAAGGCGCTCTCTGAGGC
>CAZKJA010000273.1:0-5571 GCA_964552925.1 uncultured Treponemataceae bacterium | reverse complement strand
AATCGAACCCGCCGGTCTGCAAGATACTCGACTACGGAAAATTCAAGTTCGAACAAGAGAAAAAGCTCAAGGACAACCGGAAGCACCAGAAGATCGTGAAGATCAAGGAAGTCCGGATGCAACCGAAGATCGACGACCATGACCTGGACTTCAAGTCCAAGCATGTGCGGAACTTCCTCCTCGAGGGGAACAAGGTCAAGGTCACGATCCGTTTCCGGGGTCGGGAGCTTGCCCATACCGAGATCGGCGAAGACGTCCTGAAGAGCGTGCTTGTCAAGATCGAGGGGCTGTACGCGATGGAGAGCCCTCCGAGGATGGAAGGCCGCTTCATGTCGATGATGTTGATACCAAAGGCTCCGGTCATCAAAAAGCCGGAAGCGCCGCGGCCCACGCAGGAAGCCGCGCCAGAGACTACTACCGTGAAGGATGGATCGTAATGCCCAAGATGAAGACCAAGCGGGCGGCAAAGAAGCGCTATTCGTTGACCGCCAACGGCAAGGTGAAGTACAAGAAGATGAACCTGCGCCATATTCTTACAAAAAAGAGTTCCAAGAGGAAGCGCAAGCTCCGCAAGGCCGGCTACGTGGCGTCAGGCCCCGTGAAGATGATCAAGAAGAAGCTCCTCCCGTACGGTTGACGCCTTTGCGGCCCTTCCCCCGTTCGGGCCGCATGCATAGATCTGAAGGGAGCCCTCGGCGCCTGCCGAGTTTCTACATAACCCAAGGAGATTCACAATGCCCAGAGCAGTAGACGGAACCCGGCGGAAGGATCATCGGAAAAAGATCCTCAAGCTGGCCAAAGGATATTACGGCCGACGTTCCACCAACCACAAGACAGCCAAGGACGCCGTTGCCAAGGCGCTGATGTACGCGTACCGGGATCGCCGCGACAACAAGCCTACCTTCAGGCGCCTCTGGATCACGCGCATCAACGCGGCGTGCAGGGCCGAGGGAATGACGTACAGCCGCTTCATCGAAGGCACGGCCAAGGCGCAGATCGCTGTCGACCGCAAGGTCCTCTCCGATATCGCGCTCAGGGATCCCACCGCTTTCAAGGCTGTAGTCGAGCGCGCCAAAGCCGCGCTGCAGGCCTGAGCATGATAAGCCTCGAGCAGGTCAACGCCCTCGAATCCCGCGTCGAAAAAGCCGTCGCGCTGATTGCGTCGCTCCGGTCGGAGAACGAATCGCTGCGCACCGGGCTCGCGACCGCGGTTTCTCATGTAACCGAGCTCGAGGCGCGCATCGCCGATTTCCAGAAGGACCAGGCAAGGATTGAGGAAGGCATCGTCGAAGCGTTGCGCAAGCTCGACTTCTTCGAGGATAGCGTCCACGTAGCGGTCCACGTCGACCATCGTGCGTCGAAGGCCTCGGCGCAGGCCGGTAAAGCGCTTCCGGTGGAGGAACTCGAAACAGTGCCGGATGCCGAAGACGTCCCGGCGCTCGTCACGGAAGGTCCCGCCCCGGAAAAACCTTCAGACGCCCTCGACATTTTCTAGCATGGGCATCGAGACCGTGCGCGTCGAGTTGCTCGGCGCCTCGTTCGCGATACAAACCGACGAGAGCAAGGAATACGTCGAATCCTTGCTCGCCTACCTTGGATCCAAGATCGAGACCGTACGCGGTACGTCGAAGGTCGACGATCCGCTCAAGGTCGCCTTGCTGGCCGGCATTTTTTTGGTCGATGAATTGTACAGGGAGAGGCTCGATGCCTCGGCGGGGGTTACACGCAAAGTAGTCGACGACCGTCCGGACGTCGATATAGCCGCGGTAGCCGACCGGCTGATAGCCAGGATAGATGATTCGTTGCGCGGAAGCGCTTGATGCGGCCATCGCAGGCCGCGGCACATCGGAGGTAACAATTGAGCATGCCGCTTGAGGATTTATTCGAATACGACGGAAACGCCTACGAGTTCACGGTTGCCGTGAATCGGCGCTCGTACCAGCTCGCCGTCCTCAAGACCCCCGAAGTCGAAAAAAACAACGGCAAGGTCGTTTCGTTGTCGATGCGACAGGTATTCAACAAGCAGATTGAGTATCGCTTCGAATAAAGTACTGATACTTTTCGGACCCACCGCCGTCGGCAAGACGGCGACCATCGAGCGTCTGCTTCGCGACGACCGGCTTCGACAGAGGCCGGTCGTCATAGTCTCCGCCGACTCGGTCCAGGTCTACCGGGGACTGGACATAGGCTCGGCCAAACCCGATGCCGCCGACCTCGCGCGCATCCGGCACGAACTCATAGACATACTCGAGCCCTCGGCGCCGTTCTCCGTGGGCGAGTTCGTGCGCCTGGCCGACGAAGCCTGCGCGCGTGCCGTGGACTGCGGCGCCTTGCCCATCCTGTCCGGCGGCACGGCGTATTACATAAAGGCCTTCATGTTCGGCCCCCCTCCCGCCCCGCCCTCCGACCCGCTGATCCGCGCCGCGATCCAGAAAGAGCTCGCCGAACGCGGGGCCGATGAAATGCGCCAGGAACTCGCCACGGTCGACCCATCAAGCGCCGCGCGGCTCGCCCCCGCCGACTTGTACAGGATTACCAGGGCTCTCGAGGTGTACCGCTGTTCCGGCAAGCCGCTTTCCAGCTTCAAGCCCGACCTGAAGCCGCGCCAGCGTTGGGACGCCTTCGCCCTGGGCTTGGACAGACCGCGCCCGGAACTGTACGCCCGTATCGACGCGAGGGTCGACGCGATGGTCGCCGCCGGCCTGCCCGCGGAGGTCGAAGCGCTCAAGGGAGCGGGTTTCGGAGCAGACGCGCCGGGGATGAAGGCGATTGGCTACGCGGAATTCCTGCAGGAAGGCAGGAACCTGCCTGAAATCATTTCCGACATCAAGCTGCACACCAGGCGCTATGCCAAACGCCAGCTTACCTTCATGCGGAGCCTGCCGGGGGTGCGGTGGTTCGGCGCCGACGACTACGACGGCCTCGCTTCGACGGTTACCGCCTGGCTTTGAGCTCTATCAGCCGCCTCGTATCCGCGCCAGCGGAGAGCCCTGCCTGACGATAGCAAGCAAGCCCTCCAGCCGCGCGTCGGTGTACGGCGAGACGCCCCTCGCCCATTCCGGATCGAGCACCGCCGCCAGAACGCAACGCTGCAGGAACACCGGATCGCCGGGCTCGAGGATTGACGCGATCGCCAGGGCGGCTTCTTCGTCGACGAAACCCGGCGCGCAGGTTATGCGGAACTCGTACATCGCGCCCGATGAGCGGATGATGGCCGCGCTTTTCCTGATCCTGGAGGATCCGTCCGCAGGCGCGGACGGCCAAAGTTCGGCATAGCGCTCAGGGTCGGTCTTCAGGTCCATCGCGTAATAATCGGCGCCTATGCGTCCCAGGCTCTCGGGACGCGATCCGTTGGTGTCTACCTTCACGAGGAAGCCCATAGCGCGGACCGATGCGACGAGGGCGGGCAGCTCGGGGTGCAGCGTCGGTTCGCCGCCCGAAATGACTACAGCTGACAAAAGCCCGCGGCGGCTCTCGAGGAACGCGAGCGCCTCTTCGATTGAAAACACGCCATCCGCACCCGCAACGGGTGCCACAAGGCCGGGATTCTGGCAGTACGGGCACGTGAAATTGCACCCAGCGGCGAACAGCACCGCGGACACGCGTCCCGGATAATCCACCAGGCTGGTCTTCTGAATACCCAGGCGCATCGCTATACGCTAAGCCGTTATCAGGATTCCTTCGGGGGCAAGCTCGAGCAATTCCCGCAGCCGCGCGCGGGAGTTGGCGCGGGATACTTCGTCTCCCATGGAATCGAGCAGGATTGCGGTCGGGGTCGACAGGACCTCGTAGCGCCTCGCCATGTCGAGCCCTTCCTCCGTATCGACGTCGAGGATGGTTCCCGGGAGGTCAAGGCCCGCGAGGTAGTTCCGTACCGGCGGACAATTCGGGCAGGCTTCCCTGGTAAACAGCAAGTACGAGTCGGCGACCGGCAGCGCGCACGCTGGCATGCTGGCGGTAGTCGGCGCGGCAATCGAGCCTCCCGACGGGAAGGCGTACTCAAGCCGGTTGCCGAATTCCTCGCGCTTGCCCGCGTTCCAGTTCCTCACCGAGCGGTAATACCCGACGATGCGGCTGTACACCTCGGTCTGCGTTCCCTCGACGCTCAGCAAGTCCGATTTGAGCTCCGCCAGGCGGGCTTCCATCCGCTCCCTTGCATCCATCATTTCCCTCCCGCGATATGCATTCATAGAGACAATTCACGTTCAAGCACGGCTATCTCTTCCCTTATGCGGTCTTCCTTCTCGGCCTTGCACTTGGGGCAGGCGAAGTGCTCGCCGGCGATATACCCGTGTATCGGGCAGACGGAGAAGGTCGGCGATATCGTGTAGTACGGCACGCGGTACCGGCCGGCTATGGTCCGCACGAGGTCGCGCAAGGCCCTCCAGTCGTCGACGGCCTCCCCGAGGAACACGTGGAACACGGTGCCGCCGGTATACATTGCTTGCAGCGGTTCCTGGTGGTCGAGGGCGTCGAAGAGGTCGCGGGTGTAGTCGACCGGCAGCTGCGTGGAGTTGGTGTAGTAGGGTTCGCCCGTGCCCGCGCACAGGATCTCGGGGAACTTCTTGCGGTCGTGCTTGGCCAGGCGGTACGAGGTGCTCTCGGCGGGCGTCGCCTCGAGGTTGAACAGCTCGCCGGAGTCCTCCTGGTAGTCCTGCATCCGCCGCCTCATGTGATCGAGCACCTCCTCGGCGAAGGCCTTGCCCGTCGGGTCGGCTATATCTTTGCCGAGGAAGTTGAGGCAGCACTCGTTCATGCCGACGAGGCCTATGGTCGAGAAATGGTTGTCGAAGGTTCGGAGGTAGCGCTTGGTGTACGGGAACAGCCCGCCCTCGAGCAGCCGGGAGCATACCTTGCGCTTTATCGAAAGGCTCTGCGCGGCCAGGTCCATCAAGCGGTCGAGCCGGCGGTAGAAGTCGCCCTTGCCGTCCGCCTGGTAGCCGATGCGCGGCATGTTCAGCGTGACGACGCCGATAGAGCCGGTCAGCTCGTCGGAGCCGAACAGCCCGCCGCCGCGCTTGCGGAGTTCGCGCTTGTCGAGCTGGAGCCGGCAGCACATCGAGCGGACGTCGGCGGGGTCAAGGTCGGAATTGACGAAGTTCTGGAAATACGGTGTGCCGTACTTGGCGGTCATCTCGAACAGGAGCCTGGCGTTGTCGGAGTCCCAGTCGAAGTCGCGGGTAATGTTGTACGTCGGGATGGGGTAATGGAAGCCGCGGCCGTCCGCGTCGCCCCCGAGCATCAACTCAATGAAGACGCGGTTGATAACGTCCATCTCGGCCTGGCAATCGCCGTACGTGAAGGACTGGTCCTTGCCCCCGACGACGGCGGGCCTGTCGCGGAGATCGGCGGGGCACACCCAGTCGAGAGTGATGTTCGTGAACGGCGCCTGGCTGCCCCAGCGGCTCGGCGTGTTGACGCCGAATATGAAGCTCTGGATGCACTGCTTGACTTCATCGGCCCCGAGCGAGTCCACCTTGACGAAGGGCGCGAGGTAGGAATCGAAGCTGGAGAACGCCTGCGCTCCGGCCCACTCGTTCTGCAGGATCCCCATGAAGTTGACCATCTGCT
>CAZKJA010000272.1:2862-5571 GCA_964552925.1 uncultured Treponemataceae bacterium | reverse complement strand
GGCCCCCTCGGGTCGGGCAGGACGGAGCTCGTCGAGACCCTGTTCGGGTTAGCCCGCCCGGACTCGGGCGCCATCGAGATCCGGGGCAAGCCGGTACACATCGACAGCGTGAAGGAGGCGATCCGCCACGGCCTCGGGTACGTCCCGTCCGATCGCCTCACCGAAGGGCTCTTCCTTCCCCAGCCGATCGAGCGCAACGCCATCATCTCCGTGCTAGACCGGCTCTGCGGCGCTTTCGGCTTCCTCAAGCCAAAGGCCATCGCCGGGATGACGGCGCGTTGGATACAGGAGCTCTCGATCGCGACGAAGGATCCGTCGCTCCCGGTGCGCACCCTATCGGGAGGCAACCAGCAGAAGGTCGTGCTCGCGCGCTGGCTCGCTAACGACCTCTCGGTGCTCATCCTGAACGGGCCTACGATGGGCGTCGACATCGGCTCGAAGTACGACATCCACGCCCTTATGCGAAAGCTCGCCTCGGAGGGCCTGGCCATCATAATCGTTTCCGACGACCTGCCGGAAGTGCTCGCCTGCGCGAGCAGGATCATAGTCATGCGCGACGGCGCCTTCGTCCGGGAACTCGACCCCGCCTCCACAACGGAGTCGGTACTCGGCGAGCTTTCCACGGGCGTGGCGTAGGAAGGGAAGGCACATGATCAAAACCCGCAGGTTATTCGCGCGTTCGGAACCCTGGGTCCTGGCCGCCATAGTCATGCTCAGCCTGCTTATCCAGGCCCGCTCGGGCCAGTTCTTCACCGGCAACAACCTCGTCGACCTAGCGCGCGCCATCATCATACCGGGACTTCTCTCGATCGGTTGCATGATGGTCATCGTCTCTGGGGGCATCGACGTTTCCTTCACCGCCGTCGCCTCGCTCGCGATGTACGTTACCGACAAAATCCTCCTCAAGTCGGACTACTCGGGCAACGTCATCCTGGCTTACGCCATGTCTGGCGGTTTCGGCCTCCTCCTCGGCGCGCTCAACGGTTTCCTCATCGCGTTCCTCCGCCTTCCGACCCTGGTCGTCACGCTCGGAACCGGGAGCCTCTACACAGGGCTCATGTTCGGCGCCTTCGCCGCGAGCGCATCAGACGTGCCTCCGTCCATGGCCGCCCACGGCAAGGAGGTTCTCTTCACCGCAACGAACAGCGAACTAGGCCTTACCTCCGACATGCCTTCGCAGATCCTCATACTCGTAGGCATTTTGTTCCTCGCCTTCCTCCTCCTCCGCTACACGATGGTCGGCCGGGGCATCTACGCGATCGGGGGCGACGAGGCTGCTGCCGAGCGGGCGGGCTTCAACGTGCGGGCGATAAAGATGTTCCTTTACTGCTTCGTCGGCATGCTCGCGGGTATCACGGGAGTGGCCAGGATATCGATGATGGCCTACGCCGATCCCTCGACCATGCTCGGGATGGAGCTCACGGTGATAGCCGCCGTCGTGCTCGGCGGCACGAGGGTGACGGGAGGCGTCGGCACGCTCACGGGGACGGTTCTCGGCATCGCCCTGATGACGATACTCGCGAACAGCCTCATCCTCATCGGCATTCCGACTTACTGGTCCCGGGCCTTCACCGGCGTGGTAATCATTATTGGCACTGGAGTGACCGCGCGCCAGATTGCGTCGACCCACCGCGGCCGGCGGGCCGCCCGGAAGGTATAGGAGGAAGCCATGGGTAAAGAAGGAACAAAGGCCGCCTCCACGGTGCTCCGGCGCGGCCGCGACCAGAATCTCGCGCGCCTCGTCGTCACGCTGGCGATCGTGTTCGCCTTGATGGCGGCGCTTCGCCCTGGCCAGTTCGTCACGCTGGCGAATTTCGGCTCGATGATGCGGCAATTCCCGGAATACGGCATCATGGCCATCGGCATAAGCCTGGCTATGATCACCGGGGGCATCGACCTCGGCGTCGTCGGCACGGCGAACCTCTCCGCCATCCTCGCGGCCAAGCTCCTCATCGGCGCGGTGCCCCGCGGCGCTCCGCCCGAGCAGGCCCTGCCTTTCATAATCCTCGCGGTCCTGCTCGCACTCGCCTGCGGCCTGGCCTGCGGGGCCTTCGCCGGCCTCCTGATATCTCGCTTCAACATCCCGGCTATCCTCGCGACGCTGGGAACCCAGCAACTCTATACCGGCATCGCCATCGGCATCACTAACGGCCGGCCGCAAAGCGGGCTGCCCCTCCTCTACTCGAAAATCGGCAACGCCGAATTCCTGGGTTTGTTCCCCTTGTCGTTCCTCATCTTCCTCTTCACCGCGCTGGCGATAGGCCTCATGCTGTCCCGCTCCCGCTTCGGCACATACATGTACATGCTGGGGACGAACCCAAAGGCCGCGCAGTACGCGGGACTCGGCAATGCCTCGATCCTCGTCCGCACCTACATGCTTTCGGGGCTGCTCTCCTCGGTGGCGGGTCTCATCATGATGGCCCGGGCAAACTCCGCCAAGGCGGAGTACGGCACGCCGTACACGCTGCAATGCGTGCTCATCGCCGTGCTCGGCGGCATCGATCCGAACGGCGGCTTCGGCAGGATAGCTGGCGTAACCCTCGCCATCCTCATCCTCCAGTTCCTCTCCTCGGGGCTGAACATGTTCAACAACATCTCCAATTTCTATCGTGACGTGATCTGGGGCGGCGTGCTTATATTCGTGCTCGTGTTCAACCGCGTGCTCTCCCAGCGGGCGGAACGACGCGCGGTAAGGCGCAAAGCATAACC
>CAZKJA010000272.1:0-2762 GCA_964552925.1 uncultured Treponemataceae bacterium | reverse complement strand
AAAGTATTGGTAGTCGGCGAGCAGTGGACTTCGGCCACAACCGAGGTCAAGGGACCGATCGCTTATTCCATAGGCTCGTACAAGGAGGATGGGACTGCCCTCGTAGAGGCGCTGCGCTCCCGCGGCCACGATGTCGACCGTTTCGTCACCTGCCGCGTGCCCGAGTACTTTCCGGAGGAAGCCGCGGCCCTCCGCGACTACGACGCCATCTTCCTCAGCGACATAGGCGCCGACGCATTCCTCTTTCACCCCGAAATGCTGACCAAGTCCATCCGTCACCCGAACCGGCTCAAGATGCTCAGGGAGTACGTGGCCAATGGCGGCGGCCTCGCGATGATCGGCGGCTGGATGTCGTTCTCCGGCATCGACGGCAAGGCCCGTTACCACGGTAGCGCTGTCGAGGAGGTCCTGCCCGTTGCTTGCCTCACCGTCGACGACCGCCAGGAATGCCCCGAAGGCATCGTCCCCGAGGTCACGCAAGCCTCGCACCCGATCATGCGGGGATTGCCTTCAGCGTGGCCCTTCTTCCTCGGCTACAACCGCGTCGCGGCCAAGCCCGGGGCGGACGTGATAATGAAGGCGGGCACCGATGCCTTCCTTGCCGCCTGGCAATACGGAAAGGGGCGGACAGCCGCCTTCGCGAGCGACTGCGCGCCGCACTGGGGTCCCGCCGACTTCCTGAAGTGGGAAGGCTATGCGCCGTTCTGGGGTAATCTGGCGGGGTGGCTGGCGGGGAAGTAATGGGCGGATCATAAGATACCGCCGCCGCTTCAACTCCGCGACCTCTTCAACTCCTTCTGGAGCTTCGATATCCGCTTCCACTTAAGATCGTAGTCGCGTCGGGCCTGCTCGTCGTACCGGCATTCGATCCAGGCCTGCTCCCTCGCCAGATCCATGTAGGCGAGGTAGCGCGCGTTGTCGAGTTCTCCCGCTTCGAGAGCGTCCAGTACCGCGCAACCTGCCTCAATCGAATGCGTGCAGTCTGAGAAGCGGCAACGGCCCGCGAGCTCGGCGATCTCGGGGAAGCCTCCTTCCAGGCCCTCGGCGTCGCCCCAGATCTTGAGTTCCCGGATGCCCGGGCTGTCGATCAGGAGAATACCCGAGCCGAGCCGGTAGAGTCGGCTGGAGCTGGTCGTATGCCGGCCCCTCAGGTCGCCCTCCCGGATCTGGCCCTCCCTGGCGAGCGCGGCTCCGTCCCCGTCGGATCCCCCCAGCGCGTTGACAAGGGCCGACTTGCCGACCCCGCTCTTCCCCAGCATTCCCACAGTCTCTCCGGGTGATAGGTACGCCTTCAGTTCGTCCAAGCCCTCCCCCGTCCTGGCGCTCAGGGCGACCACCGGCACCGTAGGGGCTGCGCGCGCCGCCTCCGCCATGGCGCGTTCACGGTCCTCCCCGCTCGCGAGGTCAGCCTTATTGAGTAGTATGCAGGGGATCGCTCCCGAGTTCCTGGCGACCACGAGGCTCCGCTCAAGGAGGCGCGGGAGGAAGTTACGTCCGCCGTCGAGCGCGAACACGAGGAACAGGGTGTCAATATTCGCCGCCAGCACCTGTTCCTCAGTCTTGTCGCCCGCCCTGGCGCGACTGAGGACGGAGCGGCGGGGCAGCACGCCGTGGATGCGCAGGGCGGCCTCCCCAGGGTCGACCAGGACCCAGTCCCCGGTGGCCGGGAAGTCCGCGGCCCCGGTCGCCCCGTATTCGAAACGGCCTGTCACCCGCAGGTTTTCGTGCCGACCGGGCATCGCGGGGAATCCTTCGAAGCCAGGCCGCCCGGAGAAGTCGGGGCAGACCGCCTCGTAGAGCTGGTGTTCGCGCCTCGTCACCCGAGCGGGTATCAAGAACCGGGTGGCGTTCGCTCCGTCGGTTGCCGCGGCCCAGGACGCGTGGAATTCACCCTTCCAACCCCAAGCCTCGGGTATATAGTCATCGTTCATGTGTTCATCCCTCCAAGCGGACAATGGTTGCGTAGTGTTCATTTTGAGTACCGCGTTGATTGGATGGCAGGGTGTTCGATGGACTGGTCGTGTGCGGAATGGTCCATGAGGAAAGGAAGGAGGAAAAGAGCCGGCCGTCGCCCAATGAAGGCGCGCCGCGATCGGGCTTGAGCTCCTACCTGAACACCACCGCCGTGGTTAGTGCAATTCCCTTCATTCTGGCCTCCTTTGGAATTTTGTTGGATCCATGATAGTCACGCCGGACGACGATTGTCAATCGAGCGGGGCGCCCTCGGCGAAAAGCCCGCAATAAAGAAGCCCGCCCGACGTTACCTCGTTTTGGTTTCCGACGCGGCCGCTATTTGGTTTCGGGCGCTCCTTCCTGGGCGAAGAAGGCGCCGGCGTCCTCGATCCACTCAGGCCAGTCCCGGAACCAGGCCGGCACCGCCGAGTCCCTGGCGCGGTCGCAGACGGGGATATAGGGCTTGATGTCCAGGAGCGGCGACCCATCCATGGCGTCTATGTAGTCGAGCACGACCCGGCCTTCCTTCCGGTCGACCAGAACGATGCCGCAGGCCGTCAGCGCGATCGGGTTGGGGCGATACTCGGCACGGCAGGCGAATACCCCTGCCCGGGTTCCCGGGGCATAGGGTAGTTCGCACGAGAGGGTGGAGCGCAGCCCGGGCTCGTCAATCCCGTGGGCCCACCATAGCACCTGGACCCTGCCAAAGGCTTCCAGGGAAAGGAGGCCTTCCCGGTATTCCGGGTCGATCTCCAGAACGTACTTGCCGGCAGCCTCGTCGACGGCCACACGGCCTATCGGCCGCACTT
>CAZKJA010000271.1:0-5579 GCA_964552925.1 uncultured Treponemataceae bacterium | reverse complement strand
CCAGGCCATGGCCTCCGTTGCACCGAGGCTGTGCTTCGGCATCGACGGCGCCGCGTCGCCCTACGACATGCCAGCCGCCCTCGAGCGGCCGGACGATCCGTTCAGACTGGCGGACGGATTGGCGAACGAAGGCGGGGCGCGCGCGATGGCGGCAAAGAACGCCGCCTCGGTAGCCAAAGGCGGCGATACCCGGCGCTCGCGACTTCCGAAGGTATTCCTGTCCACAGGGACGGACGATCCATTCGTCGAAAATTTCAGGCTCACCAGGGACAGGCTCGCGGCCTATCCTGAGAACCCCTTCGGCCTCGAATCCAGGGAGCCTTCCGGCGGCCGGGATTGGGAAACCGTCGGGGCTTCACTCTCCGGATTCATCGATTTCGCGTTCGCGCGCGCATAAGAAAGGACAACTCTCATGGATGCAAAGGGAATTCGCGAGCTCGTCTCCAGGATGAGCGTCGAGGAGAAGTGCTCGCTCTGTTCGGGCAAGGATATGTGGACGACCAAGGACGTGCAACGGCTCGGCATCCCGTCCATAATGATGACCGACGGCCCGCACGGCCTTCGCAAACAGGCTTCCGCCGAGGGCGGCTTCACAAATAGCCTCCCCTCCACGTGCTTCCCCTCCGGGGCGAGCCTGGCATCGAGCTGGGACAGGCACCTGATGGAAGAAGTTGGCCAGAGCATCGGCCTCGAGGCGAAGTCGGAAAAGGTCGGCATACTCCTCGGGCCGGCCGTCAACATCAAGCGCAGTCCGCTGTGCGGCCGTAATTTCGAGTATCTGTCGGAGGATCCGTACCTCGCCGGGGAGCTGTCGGCCGCCCACGTAGCCGGCGTCCAGTCCAACGGCGTCGGAGCCTCGGTAAAGCACTTCGCCGTCAACAACCAGGAGAAGGGGCGGATGATCGTCGACGCGATAGTCGGTGCACGAGCCCTGCGCGAGATGTACCTGCCCGCCTTCGAGACAACGGTAAAGCGTAGCCAGCCCTGGACCGTGATGTGCGCCTACAACAAAATCAATGGCGAGTACTGTTCACAACACCGCTGGCTGCTCACCGAACTGCTCAAGGAAGAGTGGGGCCATGAGGGGATAGTAGTCACCGACTGGGGCGCCTGCGACGATAGGGTCCAGGGATTGGCCGCCGGCCAGGAACTGGAAATGCCCGGCAATGGAGGCATCAACGACAGGCACCTGGTCGAGGCGGTGAAGAGCGGCGCCCTCGCGATTGAGGTCCTCGACGCGGCGGTGGAGCGCCTGTTGTCGGTGACGTTCAAGGCCGCCGAGGGCGCCGCCGAGGCATCGTACGACCGGGCGGCCCACCACGAGCAGGCGAGGAAGGTCGCCTCGGAGTGCATGGTCCTCCTCAAGAACGACGGCATCCTTCCGTTGCCCAGGAAGGGCAAGCTGGCACTCGTCGGGGCCTTCGCCAAACATCCGCGCTTCCAGGGCGGCGGCAGCTCGCACATCGAGCCGACGGCGATGGACGACGCGGTCGAGGAACTGAAGAAGGCCGTCCCCGGCTTCGAAGTCGCGTACGCGTCCGGCTATGATCCGGCGAGCGACTCTATCGACGAGGCGTTGATGGATGAAGCCCGCCGGGTCGCGGCGGCCGCCGACATTGCGGTCGTCTTCGTGGGCCTTACCGAGCTGATAGAGTCCGAGGGATACGACCGCGACAACCTCTCGATGCCGGCGGCACACGACCGCCTGGTCGCCGAGGTCGCGAAGGTTCAGCCCAACGTAGCCGTAGTGCTGAGCAACGGCTCGCCAGTACTGATGCCCTGGCTGGGCTCGGTTCGGGCAGTGCTCGAAACCTATCTGGGCGGGCAGGCCTGGGGCGGAGCGGTCGCGGACGTTCTGACCGGCGCGGTCAACCCGAGCGGAAAACTCGCCGAGACCTTCCCGGCTCGGCTCGAGGACACCCCGGCTTTCCTCGACTTCCCCGGCGAACCGCGCCGGGTCGAGTACCGCGAGGGGATATTCGTCGGCTACCGCCATTACGATGCCAGGTCGATAGAGCCCCTGTTCCCCTTCGGGCACGGCTTGTCGTATACGCGCTTCGATTATTCCGGCTTGCGCTTGGACCGAAGCGAGGTCGGCGAGGACGGCGCGCTGACAGTGACCTGCACTGTCGGGAATACCGGCGTCGTAGCCGGGAGCGAGGTCGTCCAGCTATACGTCGGCAGGAATCGATCGCGGCTCGTGAGGCCGAGGAGGGAACTCAAGGGCTTCGAAAAAGTCAGGCTGGAACCCGGCGAGAAAAAAACTGTAAGCCTCAAGATGAACAAGCGATCGTTCACCCACTGGGATATCGAGGCGGGGGAATGGGCGCTCGAAGCGGGAGAGGTCGAGATCGCCGTCGGCTCATCCAGCCGGGATATAAGGTTGACGCGGACGATAGCCGTCAGGGCCGCCGAGCGCGGGCCGGCCCTGGACCGGAACCTGACGGTCGGCGAGATAGCCGCTATGCCGGGTGGAGCCGCGATGGCCGGGCGCTTCAGGAAAGCCTTCCTGGGCGGCTTCGGGATAAACGATTCGGGTTCGGTCCAGGCGATGATGATGAAACGCATGGTCGACGAATTGCCGCTCAGGAACATCGTCAGGATGGCCAGGGAAGGGCTCAAGGAAGAGGAGATGGAAGACGTCCTCGACGAGCTCGGGAAGGCGCGCGGCTAGGCATTCTGCTTGACGGGTTTCGTCGCCTGCCCGCGTCGTCAGCCTTGCTCCCCGAGCCCTTCAAGCAGGAACGATTTCGAACCTTGTCGTTACCCTCGCTGATTTTCCCAACATCTCGCTTATGCCGCAGTACTTTTCCTTTGAGAGCTGTATCGCGTCTTCCGCGGCCTTGGGCGAGATATTCTTGCCGTACAGAATGTATACGACCTCTATGTCGGTATAGACCTTCGGGTGCGTATCGGAGATGACACCTTCCACGCGTAACTCGAATCCCGAAACTTCCTGTCTTTTTTTTTGGAGGATGTCGATGACGCTGATCCCGGTACAATTGCCCAGGCATGCCAACAGGAGTTCCATCGGGCTGGGGCCATGATTCTTTCCGCCGTACACTTCCTTGGCATCGGTAGTTACCGTATGCCCCGATTCAGTAGTAGCCTGGAACTCTTTTCCTTCTATCCAGCGTATCGCAACGCGCTTCGTATCACCCATGCTATGTTCCTCCGGTCGTTTTAGTACAAATGGCAGCGCACTGTATGGCCGCCTGGAAACTCCCTGACCGCGGGTTCGGCCACCCTGCACGTATCCATGACCTGTGGGCAACGGGGATGGAACTTGCACCCGGTCGGGGGATTCGCCGGGCTCGGTATTTCGCCCTTCAGGATGATTCGCCGCTTCTCCTCCGCGGGGTGGGACTTGGGGATTGCCGACAGAAGAGACTGCGTATAGGGGTGAAGCGGATTCGCGAATAGCTCCCCGCTAGTCGCCTGCTCGACGAAAGACCCAAGATACATGACCCCTATCCTGTCGCAGAAATATTTTACCACCCCGAGGTCATGCGAGATAAAAAGATAGGTAAGATTGAACCGTTCCTTCAAGTCCTTCATAAGGGTCAGAACCTGAGCCTGTATCGAAACGTCCAGCGCGGCTATCGGTTCGTCTGCCACAAGGAATTTCGGCTGTAGCGTGAGCGCTCTGGCCAAGGCTATCCTCTGCCTTTGGCCTCCACTGAATTCATGGGGGTACTTGCCCACGCAATCGCCGTCCATTCCGCAAAGTTCAAGGAGTTCCCGGGATCTGGACAGGGCCTCCTTGCCCGATGCGACCCGGTGCTCCCTGAGTCCTTCCGAAACGATATCCCCTATCCGCATCCTGGGGTCCAGGCAAGTCCCGGGATCCTGGAAAACGATCTGCATATCGCGTCTCAAGGAGCGCAACTCGTCGCGCCCCATCGCCGTTCCACCCGCCACGTCGAAGATCGACCTGCCTTCAATCTTTACCGAACCGAATGTCGGCTTGAGGAGCCTGAGGATCGTCCTCCCGGTCGTTGACTTTCCACACCCCGATTCGCCCACCAGTCCGAATATCGAACCCTTTTCGATATTGAACGTGACCCCATCCACGGCTTTTACTCTACCGGTCGGCCTGGGAAGGATACCGCTGTATATAGGAAAATGCATCTTGAGGTCTTTTACTTCAAGCAGGTATTCGGGCATATACGTTCCTCACTCTGACTTCAGGCATCTTACGAAGTGTCCTTGCCCAAGTTCGCGTAACTCGGGCATCGCTTGGGTACATCTGTCATCGCATTCCCGGCATCGTGGCGAGAAGGCGCAGCCCTTCGGCCTTCTGGTCAAACCAGGAACCATACCGGGTATGCATACAAGGGGATCGCCCTTGCTTTTTCGACCGAGCCGGGAATCCATCAAGCCCCTCGTATAGGGATGCAGGGGATTGTCGAATATGACGCGAACAGGGGCATATTCCACAATCTTGCCCAGGTACATGACGGCCACATCATCTGCGATCTCCGCGATGACGCCGAGGTCGTGAGTAATGAAAAGAACCGCAGTACCGAGCTGATCCTTTACGCTCCTGATCAAGTCGAGTATCTGGAATTGTATAGTCACGTCCAAGGCTGTAGTCGGCTCGTCGGCAATGAGGAGCTTTGGTTCGCAGCTGAGGGCCATGGCGATCATTACCCGCTGGCGCATGCCGCCGCTCAGCTGGTGCGGATATTCGAAAATGACCTTATCCGGGCCCGGAATACCCACGAGCTTGAGCAGGTCGATCGTCTTCTCCCTCTTCTCGTTGCCTCTCAGCCCCTTGTGCACTTCGAGAGCCTCGCCTATCTGGTCGCCTATCGTAAAAACGGGATTCAAAGCGGTCATAGGCTCCTGAAAGATCATTGCTATTTCGTTTCCGCGCACGGCTTCCATCTGCGACGCGCCGAGTCCGAGCAGCTCGACGCCGTCGAAATTGATGCTTCCGCTCTCTATATATCCTATCGTCGGAGGAAGCAGCCGCATGATGGCGAGAGCGGTCATGCTCTTGCCGCACCCGGATTCCCCGATGATACCGAGAACCTTGCCTTTCCGAACGGAGAAGCTGACATCGTCAACGACTCTGCATGGACCGTTCGGAGTCATGACACCGGTCACGAGTCCGCTTACCTCAATCAAGGAAGTATGCATAGTTCGCCCCTAGTCAACGATTTTTGGGTCAAGGGCGTCGCGAAGTCCGTCGCCGAGGAAATTGATCGAGAGGACGGAGAGAAATACCATCACACCCGGCGGTATCCAAAGCCAGCTGCTGCTTACGAGGATTCCGAAATCCTGTGCCGAAGCCAGCATGTTCCCCCAGCTCGGCACCGGTTGCTTGACCCCGAGGCCGAGGTAGCTCATGCCAGCCTCCATGAGTATCCCCTGGGCAATTCCAAGCGTCGCGTACACGATGACAGGAGCCAGCGTGTTGGGAATTATATGCTTGAGTATGATTTTACCCGAACTCAGACCGAGCGCCCTGCTCGCCTCTATGAATTCCCTATGCTTGAGCGACAGCACCTCGGCGCGGACGATCCTGGCTATTTTGGGCCAGTTGAGTATTCCCGCTATGAGCATCAGGTTGA
>CAZKJA010000270.1:0-5589 GCA_964552925.1 uncultured Treponemataceae bacterium | reverse complement strand
CACTCCCACCGCACTCTGCCTTCTCGTCTGCCTGGCTTTTCCGTTGTCGGCCCAGACGGGTTCGAGTGGCGCATTTGCCATAGTCCTGCCCGCCGATCCTGCGGAGCTCCTGGGGATCGGTCCGGCTCTCGCCATCGAGCGCTTCGGACCGCCTGCCAAGGTTTTTTCGGTGCGAGGCGCCGAGCCGTGGCAGGATGATGTTGTGTTCGATTACGGAGGCGGTTTCTCGCTGTTCCTTTACAAGGACAGGGTATGGCAGATACGGATCGGGGAGTCGTATGCCGCGCCGGTGTTCGGTTTTATTGTCGGCTCGGCGGCGGAGCGCGCCGCGGCCATCCTCGGCGCCCCCGATCTCGAATTGTCCGGCGCCTATGAGTGGGATCTCCCGGGCGAAGCCTGGCCGGTACGGCTGCGGGGTGTCGTCGACGCCGCCGGGTCGATACGCGAACTGTACGTCTACCGCGCTGATTTTTAGGAAATGCCATGCCCAAGATATGCCTGAGCCTGACCGGATCGACAATCGCCGAGGATATCGTCGTCCTGGAGAAATACCGCAGCCGGATCGACCTGGTCGAGCTTCGCGCCGATTATCTGGAACCGGGCGAATTGTTCCACATCAGGTCGTTCCCCGAGCGGGCGGGCATCCCGAGCATATTGACTGTACGGCGACGGTCCGATGGCGGCATGTTCGACCTGGGGGAAGGGGTTCGGCTCGTCACGTTCGCCAAGGGCCTGGCGTTCGCGGAATCTGACCAGAGTCGCAATTTCGCGTATGTCGATATCGAGTACGACTTCCACATACCCTCGATCCAGGAAGCCGCAAGGACCTTCGGCACGCGTATAATACGCTCGAAGCATTGCATGGAAGGCCTGCCCGCGAATATCGAGCGCGTCTGGCTCGAGCTGACCGCCCGTCCATACGAGATCCCCAAGCTTGTCGTCCGCGCGAACGGGACCAAGGATGTCGATTCCGTTTTCAGCCTTTTCAAGACAAGCGACAAGCGCCAGGATCATATAGTCGTCGCTACGGGCGAACTGGGCTTTTGTACGCGGGTGCTTGCCGAGCGCCTCGGCAGCATGCTTGTGTATACCAACGATATCGACGCGAACCCCGGGCAATCGGCTCCCGGCCAGCTCGACCCCAGGCGGCTGCTCGAGACCTACCGGCTCAGGGAGTACTCGGCGGACTGGGACCTGTTCGGCATCGTAGGTGGCGCTTCGGTGATCCACTCGCTGTCGCCGGCGATCCACAATCCTGGTTTCGCCGCCTTGGGCCTGCGTTCGCTGTACCTCCCGTTCCCGTCGGATTGCATCGAGGACTTCATCAAGTTCGCGGAGCGTATCGGTATAAAGGGAATCTCGATAACGGTGCCCTTCAAGGAACAGGTGCTCCCGTTGCTGACGCGAAGGTCGCCGGAAGTCGAGGCGATCGGCGCATGCAACACGGCGATACGCGATGGCTCGAGCTGGGTGGGGTACAATACCGACTGGTATGGATTCTCGACCGACGTGCGCAGGTTCCTGGGCATCGAAGATCTCTCGGGACTACGGGTGACGATCCTTGGCGCGGGCGGCGCAGCCAGGGCAGTCGCCTACGCGCTCAAGAAGTACGGTGCAAAGGCTTGCGTCATTAACCGCAGCATGTCAAAGGCAAAGCAGCTGGCCGAGGCGTACGGGTTCGAGTGGTCGGGTACGACCGAGAAGGCCGTGGAACTGGTCGACCGTTACAACGACCTGATAGTGCAGACTACGTCGGTGGGTCTCGAGGGCGGGGATCCCGGCGACGCTATCGACTGGTACGAGTTCACAGGCCGCGAAGCCCTCTACGAGACTATCTACAGCCCGCCGGAGACCCCGGTGATGAAACGCGCCAGGGCGGCCGGATGCCGAGTGACCAACGGGCTCGGCATGCTACAGGCGCAGGCCGAGGCGCAATTTCTATTGTTCACGGGCAGCGAATACCCGGAATCGATACACCGAGCGTGAACGCGCTCCAAGGAGGGCCCGCAGTGCCCGATACCCATGCTTCAGCCTTCGTCGCCGTCGTCGGAAGGCCTTCCGCGGGCAAGTCGACCTTGGTCAACACCATATGCGGCCAGAAGGTCGCGATAGTGTCGCCAGTGCCGCAGACTACGCGCAATACAGTGCGCGGCATCAAGACGGGCGAAGGATACCAACTCGTATTCCTCGACACTCCCGGCCTGCACGACTCGGACAAGGCGATCAACAGGCGCCTGCGGGACATCGCCGTGCGCGCCCTCAAGGATGCCGACCTCGTGCTCTACGTGATCGACACCACCAGGCCCCCGGGCCCCGAGGAGGAGGCGATCATCGTCAAGGTCGCGCCGTACGCGAGCAAGACTTTCGTCGCCATCAACAAGATAGACGCGAGGGAATCCGACATCGCGAGGGCGCGCCTCTTCCTGGCCGAGCGCATGTCCGGGGCCAAGGCCTTCGATGTGTCCGCGGAGAAGGGCACCGGCGTGGACGCCCTTGTCGCCGCCCTCGCGGCCGCGGCTCCTTCCGGGCCTGCCTACTACCCGGCCGATTATTACACGGACCAGGAACCGGTGTTCCGCATCGCCGAGACGATCCGCGAGAAGGTATTCCTGCATACGCGCAACGAGGTACCGCACGCCGTGTACGTCGAGTACAAGTCGCACCACATGCTCGATGACGGCACGCTTGTCTACGAGGGCGAACTCGTCGTCGAGCGCGAGACGCAGAAGGGCATCCTGATTGGCGCCGGCGGCTCGATGATAAAGCTGATACGCGAGGAAGCCGAGCACGACCTGGCGGACATCTTCGACTACGCGGTAAGGCTGTCGATAAAGGTCCGCGTCCAGCCCGACTGGAAAAAAGACGACAGGATACTCAAGAAGCTGCTGCAGTAGCCGGGGAGACCCGCGTCATGCGAGCGCGTTCGCCTTGGCGTACGCGGCGAGGACCTCGTCGAAGCCCCGCTCGAGGCACGACGTGAACGCGGTCTCGGCCCGGGGGAAGACCGAGCAGGCGAGGAGCTCGCGCTCGTTTTTAGTAAAATCCGACAGCACGTAGCCGGCGATGTCGTCGTGGCCCGGTCTGCCGATGCCGAAGCGGAGGCGCAGGAAGTCGGGAGTCCCCATGCGCTCCTTCATCGAACGCAACCCGTTGTGCCCGCCGAGGCCGCCGCCCTTCTTGAAACCGAAGTATCCGAAACCCAACTCCAGCTCGTCGTGGATGACAAGCACCTCGGTTGGCTCCACCTTGTAGAAGCGGGCCATCTCCGCGACGCTGTCGCCGGACAGGTTCATGTACGTTTGCGGCGTGATGAACCAGACCCGTCCCAAGGCGGTCTCCAACTGGGCCCACCGTCCCTTGAAACCGTTCTGCCACGGGAGGCTCGGGTAAATGGACAGGGATTCGAGGAACAGCCAGGCTACGTTGTGCCGGTTGCCCGCATATTCGCGGCCGTGGTTGCCCAGGAAAGCGTACAGCTTGATCATACGCGGCACAGCATATCGACAAGAGCTCGATTTGACCATCCGGCGTCGAGGAGAGTACACTCGCCTTCATGAATGACACGGTCTACGTTATAGGACACAAGAATCCCGATACCGACTCTGTGGTCGCGGCCACCGCGTACGCCCACCTGAAGCGGGAACTAGGGTATACCCGTTGCGTCGCGGCCAGGGCCGGCAAGATGAGCCCGCAGGCGGAATACGTCTTCGAGCGTTTCAAGATTCCCTTCCCCGCGTACATCCCCGACCTTGTTCCCAAGGTCGAATACTACCTTAGCGACGAGGCCAAGGTCGTCGACCGCGGCACGCCCCTATGGGACGCGCTAGCGCTTATGAACCAGAGCGGGCAGCAGGCCCTGCCGATCGTCGACACCGACGGCAGCTACCGCGCGATGCTCCACTACAGCTCGTTCGCGCAGAACATCCTCAAAAAGATCAATCCGCACAAGAAAGCGGTGATCCCGACAAGCGTCTCCAGTCTCCAGGCGACCATCAAGGCCCAGCCGATATGCGTATTCCGGCCGGACGAGCAATTCAAGGCGCGCATGCTCGTCGCCGCGCTCGAGACCGAGAGCTTCAAACGGCACCTGGACGCCGAGTCGACCGACAACGTAATCATCATCGTGGGCGACCGTTTGGACGTCCAGCGTTACGCTATCGAATCGAAGGTGCGCGCGGTGATCATCACCAACGGCTCCCTCCTCGGACGCGATCTCCGGGAACTGGCCGAGGCCAACGGGGTGTCGGTGCTCGTCTCGCCGTACGACACTTCCAGCACGAGCCTCCTCGTCATTTACTCGACTCCTGTGGAGACTATGGGCGACGAAACCATACGGCCCGTCCGCAAGCACGAGACCCTGCGCCGCGCCCGGGAGGCGATAGCCGAATCGCCGAGCAGGTCTGTTCCCGTGCTCGACGATGACGAGCGCGTGATAGGCCTGTTCGACGAGGGCGATCTGATCCGGGAGCCCAACATAAGCCTTATACTCGTCGACCACAACGAGCTTGGCCAGGCGGTCGAGGGCGCCGAAAATTACCGTATCCTGGAAGTGATCGACCACCACCGGCTGGGCTCGTTCAGCACGCGCTACCCGATCACCTTCATCAACCGCGTCGTCGGCTCGACGAGTTCTATAATCGCGTCGATGTACCGGGACGCCAAGATACCGATTCCCACGCCGATCGCCTCGATACTGCTCGCGGGCATCCTGTCCGACACCCTTATCCTCAAATCAGCGACCGTCACCGACGTCGACCGCGAGATGGCCGAGTACCTGTCGAACATCGCCGACATCGAGATCGATGAATTGGGTCGCGACATCATGAGTTCGGCAAGCCTGGTGGCGAGCAAGCCGGTCGACGAGATCGTCAGGCTCGACATGAAGGAATACACCGCCGCCGACGTCACGTTCACAGTGAGTCAGGTCGAGGTGCATTCTCCGGACGAGATCCTTGAGCGCTCTGTCGAGGTGTTGGCGGAGCTTGCGTCGCTGCGGGCGAAGGGCGGCCACTATTTCAGCGCGTTGATGGTAACCGATATCACCGAGCTGTCGAGCGTGCTGTTCGTCGAGGGCGACCGGGACTTCGTGTCATTGATGGGCTTTCCGAGGCTCGACGAACACGCCTTTGAACTCAAGGACGTGCTGTCCCGCAAGAAACAGCTCGTCCCCATACTCATCGAGCTTACCGAGAAGGCGATAGGCGGCTGAGCGTTATCTGGATCCCCGTGAAAAGTGCGCGACGAAGGCGTTCTTCGAGGTGTAGTTGCTTTCGGCTACCAAGACGCCGTCGCGGTAGTAGCGGACGTAGGGGACGCTCCGGTTTCCGAGCACGTCCTCCTTCCACGTCATGAACCGCTCGAAAAAAGGCTCGTTGTCGTATTCGACATAGAAAGCCTTGGCCCCCGCTTCCGCTAGAGCGGCGCCAAGCCACGAGCGCATCATTGGCCACTGCGGGCACCACGCTTGCGTCAATATCACCGCCACGCGTTCCGCCGCCTTGCGGACGTCATCGCCGAATTCGTTGCGTGCCATCGCCTGGGCGCATTGCCCGGAGCTCAGCTTCGTTGCTTCAACCATAGTCAATCCTT
>CAZKJA010000269.1:0-5601 GCA_964552925.1 uncultured Treponemataceae bacterium | reverse complement strand
CGAGCATCGGCTCGTCTGGCACGGCTGTACCCAGCTGGTTTTCGCCGGGGGTGTCGGGAGCCGTAAGCACGCGTACGAGCGGATCCATCGCCAGCGCGTCGGAAGCGTCGAGCCGCTGGAAACTCCCGCGCGCCGAGGGCGAAGTGACGATAGCCGCGTGGAGCATGTCCGAGTTTTCCGGCAGGTCGTCGATGTACGTCGTCTTGCCGAGTACGTTCAGGATCGAATCAGGGTTTCGTTTCATGCGAGGAGCTCCTCCTCCAGACGCAGTCCGGGCCAGAGCCTGATGCAGGCCGCCCACGCGAGCCGCTCCAGCAGCCTCTTGCGGTAGGCCGACGAGCCACGGACGTCGCCCATCGGGCTGACGGCGCCTGCGGCGAGCTTGCCCACCTCGCGGACCATAGCTGTGGACGGCGCGCGGCCAATAATCGCCGCCTCGACGTCCTTCAGGCGGAGCGGCACCGCTGCCACGCCTCCGGCGGCGTAACCCGCCACCGCTATCGTCCCGTCGGAGGCCATCCTCACGGCCACCGCGCAGTTGACCGTCGCTATGTCGAGCCGCTCGCGCTTGGCCGCCTTCTCGAACGCGAAGGAGCTCCAGACGGCGGGGAAGGCCAGCTTCTGTATGGTTTCTCCCGGTTGCAGGTCGATCTTTTTGTACGCGAGGAAGAAATCCTCGAGCGCGACAGTGCGTTCCTTTCCGCCGGAGCCTTGCCCGCCGCCCGCCTGCCCGGTGCCGACAGTGACTTCGGCTCCCAGGGCTATAAGCATCGCTGTCATGTCGGCGATCGGCGAGGCGTTAGCGACGTTGCCCGCAATCGTTGCCCTGTTGCGTATTGGCGGCGAAGCGATATCGGCCTCGAAGCGCTCGATACCCGGGGCGGCTTCCTTGACGAGCGCGGAAGCGAAGAAGTCAGTCTCGTTGACTGCAGCGCCGAGTTCGATGTATGGAGTGCCACCGTGGTCTACTCTTGTGATCGACCTGGCCGCCGGCGAGCGGTACGTGAAGACCGGGTGTGTTCCCGGCTCGGGGTCGGGGTTGCGGACGAACCAGTCTGTGCCGCCGCCGAGCACGAGATTCTCCGGCTGTGCGGCTTGCGATTCGCTTGGTTCGGCGGCTTCCGGAGGGTCTGCCATAAGCGCCGCCAGGCTGGCGGGAATGACTCCCCGCGCCGATAGCAGCTCCAGCCGCGGGGGAAGTCCTGCGGGCAGGTCGGCGAAGTCGCGCGACAGTATCGCGGCCGCGCGCCGTATCGAGCCGTAGCCGGTGCACCTGCACAGGTTGCCCTCGATCGCGACAATTGCCTCGAGCGGATCGATCCTGGCGCCGGAAATCAGGTAGCCGGTAAGCGCCAGCACGAAGCCCGGCGAACAGAAGCCGCACTGGCTGGCGCCTTCGTCGACCATGGCCTCCATTACCGGTGTCAGCCCGGCGGATGCCAGTCCTTCTATCGTTATCAGGTGATGCCCGTCGAGTTCTCCCATCGCGAGCGTGCACGACGTGACCGAGCGCCACTCGACGCTTCCTTCAGGACCCCGTCCTCCGAGGAGCACGAGGCATGCGCCGCAATCGCCCTCGCGGCAGCCTTCCTTTGTCCCTTTAAAACCGGCCTCGCCGCGAATCCAGTCAAGGGCCAGGGACTCCTCGCGGACTTCCAGCTCGTGGAGCGTTTCGTTCAATCTGAACCGTATGGTACGTGTCATGTATGTTCCTTCTCCGTGACGACGACTGTACCCGGGACACCGCGTGAGCGCCCCTTGCGTATTTGCCGTTTACGCCGTGTATTTCGTTTGCATTCAGAGTAGCCCGAGTTTGCCCCGAGTGCAATGAGGAATAGTCGTACGCGTTGTTCGTGGGTGGAGTACCGGGGGCGCCGCCGGATTCGGCCGGAACGGTTCAAAGCCGGTTAAATAGGGATACCTGTTCGAACGAATCAACGTCGACGAGGCCCTTGTCCGTGATCTTGAGTGACGGGATCACGGGTAGGGCCATGAACGAGAGGGTCATGAGGGGTGAGGCTCCCGGCATGCCCTCCTTCCTGAAGAATTCCTCGAATGCAACGAGCTTTCCTATGACCTCGGCGGTAGGCCTGTCGCTCATCAAGCCCGCGACGGGCAGGGCGAGTTCGGCGAGCACCGCCTCGCCGTCGGTTATCACGAAGCCGCCCTTCATCGCGTTGAGGCGCCTGGCGGCCTTGAATATCGAGGCGTCGTCGACGCCCGCGATTATCATGTTGTGCGAGTCGTGGCTCACCGTCGAGCCCATCGCGCCGCGCCTGAGCTTGAGCCCGCGGATGAAACCCTTGCCTATGTTGCCCGAACCCGAGTGCCGTTCTATCACGAATAATTTGATGATGTCCCGCGCGGTGTCGGAGACGCATAGCCCGTCCTCTACCTTCGGCCTCTGGAGCGACGATCCGGTAATGATGGAGCCGGCGGACGCTTCTATCACCCTGGCCAGGCCGCCTTCGTCGGGGATCCTGAAGTCCTTCTCTTCGAGCCACTTGATGTTGACCGAATCGCGGAGCGGCGGCACGACGACCGAGCCGCCGAGTGCTTCGTAGCGTTCGTTTGTCGATCCGTTCTCGGCTATCAGCTCGCCCGACTTGAAGACGAGCGACGCGTGGAAGTCAGCTGGGTCGGCGAACGCGACGAGGTCGGCCTTGTAGCCGGGGCCTATCGCCCCCGAGCGCCGTAAACCGTAATACGCGGCCGGGTTGTGGCAGGCCATCCGCAGCGCGTCCATGAACGAGACCCCGCCAGAGACGAGAGCGCGGACGGCCGCGTCGATGTGCCCTTCGGACGCGATGTCGTCAGGGTGCCTGTCGTCGGTGCACAGCATCATCCTGCGCACGGTTTCCCCGTCCATCGCCGGTATAAGGTTCTCTAGATCACGGGCGCTCGAGCCCATGCGCGCCATTATCCACATGCCCTTGCCGAGCTTCTCAAGCGCCTCCGCGGCTGTGGTCGCCTCGTGGTCGCTTCGTATGCCCGACAGAGCGTACGCGGACAGGTCGCGTCCGGACAGCCCGGGCGCGTGGCCGTCTATCGCCTTGCCGGCCTCCCAGAACAGCGACAGCTTGTCGAGTATCCGAGGGTCCCCGGCGAGTACGCCGGGGTAGTTCATCACCTCGCCGAGCCCGAGCACTCGTTCGTCCCGCGCGAAGCGGGCGAGGTCGGAGGCGTACAGCGACGCGCCGGCGGTGTCGAAGTCGGTCGCCGGGACGCACGACGGCACCATCATGTACACGTCGAGCGGAATCCCGTCGGAGGCGCGGAGCATCCAGTTTATTCCGTCGTGGCCGAGCACGTTGGCTATCTCGTGGGGATCGGCGATTATAGCCGTCGTGCCGCGCGGCGCGACAATCCTCGCGTACTCAACGGGCGCCAGGAGGCTCGATTCGATGTGGACGTGCGCGTCGATGAGCCCGGGGCACAGGTACATTCCGCCGAGGTTCAACTCGGCCTTCGCGTCCAGCCCGTCGTTGACCCCGACGATGTAGCCTTTATATATCGAAACCGTGGCATCGTCGATTATACGGCCGCGGAAAAAGTCCACGACCCGGCAAGCGGTGAGGTTGAGCTCCGCGGGAGTGCGTCCCCGCGCTACGTCGATATAGTCGGTTTTAAGCATGCATCACCTGAGCGCCCGGAGCCCGGAGCAGGCCATTGTCACAGTCTTTGCGGGGCTTGTCAAATCCAAAATCAGAGCTGTTTCCGCAGACGCGGATCGAGCAGGTCCCGAACGCCGTCCCCGATGAAGTTGGTCCCGAGCGCCATCGTCATGATAGCGAGCCCGGGGAACGTGCATATCCACCAGTAGTTGAAATTAAGCGCCCCGTCGGCGACCATAGCCCCCCATTCCGGCGTCGGCGGGGGCGATCCCAGGCCGAGGTAGCTGAGTCCCGAAAAGAGCAGTATGGCGTTGCCGAAGTCAAGGGTCGCGAGGACGAGCATCGGCCCCAGACTGTTCGGCAGGATCTCTTTGAAGAAGATGCGGAAGTGCGAAGCGCCCAGCTGTCTGGAAGCCTCGACGTACTCGTTCTGCTTCGTCGCTATGACCATGCTCCGCATGACTCGGGCGTAGTTGGGCCACCATATCACCACCATCGCCAGCAGGGTGTTGAAGAGGCTCGGCCCGAGGGCCGCCGCTATCGTCATCGCCAGGATTATACCGGGGAAGGCGAGCACCATTTCCGAGACGCGCATCATCATGTCGTCGACGATGCCGCCCACGTAACCGGCTATGCCGCCGTAGACTATACCGAAACTCGCCGACAGCGCTATCGTCGCGATGCCGGCGAAAAGAGAAATACGGCTGCCGAGGAGCACGCGGCTTAGAATGTCCCTGCCGATGCTGTCCGTGCCGAACAAGTGGGCGGCGCTCGGACCCTGGAACCGTTGGGCCAGGTCCTGCCCGAGGCTGTCGTACGGAGCGATCCATCGCGCAGTGATCGCTATGAGGACCCACGCGGCGAATACCACGATTCCCATCGTGAAGGTAAGGTCGTTCTTGAACAGCTGCCGGACGGTCATTCGTACCTCACCCTGGGATCGAGCACGCCGTACAGGATATCGACGGCAAGATTGATGAATACATAGTTGATCGCGATCACGATCGACACGCCTATGATCGCGGGGAAGTCGAGGTTCCTGGCCGCCTGGTATGCGTAGCGGCCGATGCCGGGCCAGGCGAAGATGGTCTCGACGAGCACCATTCCGCCGAGCAGGTTGCCGAAGCCCAATCCTATGACGGTGACCACGGGAATAAGCGCGTTGCCCAGCGCGTGCCCGGTGATCACCTTGTTCTCGGTGAGTCCTTTGGCCCTCGCCGTGCGTATGTAATCCATCGATAGTATCTCGAGCAGGCTCGAACGGGTGGTCCTGGTTATCAGGCCCATCGTGAAGGCGGCGAGCACGATGCCAGGAAGGACGAGGTGGGACAGCGCGTCCCTGGCCGTGTCGATATCTCCCGCCAGGAGCGCGTCGAGCACGAACATCCCGGTGACGGGCGACGGCGCGGAGAACCTGCCGCCCAGCCTGCCGGGGCCCGGGGCGATTCCCAGGACGACATAGAATAACAGCAGTACCATCAAAGCCAGCCAGAAGCTGGGCACCGACGCCCCGAGCACCGATATGCCGCGGATGAGCCGGTCCGTGAAGGTGTTGCGCTTTATGGCCGAAATGATACCGAAAAAAATACCGAATACGACCGCTATCAATATCGAGAAGATCGCGAGTTCCAGCGTGGCCGGGTAATACTGCTTGAGGTCCATCGCGACGGGCCGCTGCGTCCTGGTCGACATGCCCAGCTCGCCCTTGAGCAGGTTGCCCAGGTAGATCAGGTACTGTTCGTGCAGGGGCTTGTCGAGTCCCCATTTGGCCTTGAAGGCCGCGACCATCTCCTCGTTGTCCATATTGCGCTGGCTCAGGTTCGCCAGCACCGGATCGCTGGGGACGGTATGGGAGATAACGAAAACGATGAGGGAGACGCCTATTACCAGGAATACCAGGAAGATCATTCTCCTCGCGATGAACTTGACGAGTCCCACCGTGCACACTCCTCTTCGCGCCCCGCCCGCGCACGGAATCGCGCGGGCG
>CAZKJA010000268.1:0-5614 GCA_964552925.1 uncultured Treponemataceae bacterium | reverse complement strand
GGGCAAGGGCTCAGGATCGGCCGCGACAGGCGCGAGCGATGACAGCACTGTGATATCAGTGGGAATCAATGCCGCAGACCGAGCTTGTGGCGCAACGGGTTCCGCCAAGACCGCCCTGACCGCGGATTCGACCGGAGCCTTTTTGAACCCGGCGTTGACTGCTGGTTTCAAGACTTCGGCTGCGGACGTCGTAGCCGCGCTTGCCCCGGATGCGGCAGCGGCAGGGTCCTGTCCAGCGGCCGGTTCGGGCTCGGAGACGCAACCCGCTGCCAACATGGCCACTATCGCCGCAATGACGAGGGCCGCTGCCGGGAGTCGCTTCGGGGTTTCAGTCGACAGAGCCATACATGACTTCAAGCTCAGCCTTCCTGCGCCGGATCAAGCCGGAGACGTCGACCTCGGCGAGGTCGGGACGGAGCGGGGCCGCATCATCCTCAGTATACCTTGACTTGGGTTCGAGCGCCAGAGGATATGGCCATTCGCCCTGGCCAGGTATAAGCAGCATCGACGCGAGCGCCGGTCCCGAGCGGGGCATGGTCGGTATGGCCCCGGATGAAAGGGAAGGCGAGCGCATTGCGGCGCCCCGTTCAAAAGTGGACGGAACATCGGCGGCGGAGGGCTTCCCCGAACGAATGGCGCCTACCAGCATGGCTCCCAGAATAACAAGGACAAGCACCGCGACCGCGCCGCCCCCTATCGCGAAGACTATCCTTGTGGCCTTGGTTCCAAGCATCCGGCCCACGCCGGCGCCGACGCGTTCCGCCACCCGCGTCGATGCCCCGAGCAGGCTTCCCGCAAGGTGCGCGGCCCGCCCGGCGAGAGAGCGCAGGCCCTTGACCGCGCCCGCGAGGAAGGCCGGCGGTTTCACGATGTGAGGTCCCTGCCGCCCTCGTACTCTATCTCCTCGTCGTCCAACGCTTCCTCGGGGGCGGACACCGACACCGATTGCGTGTCCGAGCGTTCCAGCCGTACGGCTATGACCTTCGTGATACCGGATTCCTCCATCGTCACGCCGAGCAGGGCGTCAGCGCCCGTCACTGTCTTCTTGTTGTGCGTGATGATTATGAACTGGCTCGTCTTGCCGAACTCGCGGAGCAGGCTGACGAAGCGGCTGACGTTCTGCTCGTCGAGCGCGGCGTCGATCTCGTCGAGGAAGCAGAACGGCGAAGGACGGACCATGTACGTGGCGAACAGCATGGCTATCGCCGTCAGGCTCTTTTCGCCGCCCGACAGCAATGAAATATTCTCAAGCTTCTTGCCGGGCGGCTGGGCGTATATCTCTATGCCCGATTCGAGAACGTGGTCCGGGTCGACAAGATGCAGCTCGCCGCGGCCCCCGCCGAACAGGCGGCGGAACATGTTGTGGAAGTTCTTCTTGACGCGGTTGTACGTCGAAAGGAACATCTCCGCGCTCTCGTCGCGGATCTCCTGCGTTATGCGCCGCAGGTCGTCGCGGGCCTTTTGCAGGTCGGCCAGCTGCGTCGACAGGAACTCGTAGCGTTCCTTGACCTCGGTGTATTCCTCGGGCGCCATAAGATTGACCGAGCCGAGATCCTTGAGTTTCTGCTTGCGCTCGGCGAGCTTGTCCCGCAGCTCCATCACAGGTGAGCGGATCTCGTACATCCGTTCCTCGAATTCGACGAGCTCCCTGCCGTACTGCTCGCGGAAGTTCTCCTTGACGTTGCGGATCTCCGTCTCGGTCTGCGCCAGACCGAGGTGAAGGCGCTCGAGCTCCGTCTGGTGCGTACCGAGTTTCTCTATCTTCTTGCGGACATCCTCCTGGCGCTTGCCGAGGTCGGAGTTCTTTATCGCTATATCCTTCTCGAGCCGTTCGAGCTCGGAGGTCAGTTCCCGGCCGCGCTTCTCGATGTCGGCTATCTCGCCGTCGATCGACGACAAGTCGTCCTGAGCCTCGGCCAGGCGCCGCCCGTCCATCGCCACCTCGTTCTGGAGCTCGCGGAAGTAGCCTTCCTGGCTCGCGATCTCGCGGCGTATCAACGCCAGCGATTCCTCGGCCGCCTGGACCTGCGTCTGCATCCGAATCCGGTTGCCGCGCAGGTCCTCGAGAGTCCGCCTGTATTCATCGATATGCGAGGATAGCTCGCGGTTGTGCGCTCGGAGGCCGACTATTCGGTCGCGGCGCTGCAGGACACCGTCCTTGACGCTCTGGAGCAGGGCGTCTATCGCCCGTTTCCTCGTAATTATGCCTTCCGGCGACAGGAATTCGTCTATGAAGGACGGCGTCGTCCTGCGGTACGCCTCGTAGCGCTCCTTTAATTCCCTGGCGCGCTCGGCGGACTCGACCATTACGGCCCTGGCGCCCTCGATAAGCGCGCGCGCCTCGGCGGAGCCGTAATCCTTCAGAGTGGCGAGGTCGTCGAAAATCGCGGCCTTGCCCGACAGGCGCGCTATTATCCCCGCTATGAGGCTTTCGATAGCCTCCTCGGCGGCCTTTCGCTCGCTCGCCGAGTAGCCGGATTCCTTCAGCCTCGCGTCAAGCTCCTTGACTATATCCTCGGTGATGGCGTCGAGCTCGGCCTGCGCCCCGAGTATCCGTTCGTCGAACTCGACGATGTCCGCCTCGGCCCT
The DNA here is from genome assembly GCA_964552925.1 of uncultured Treponemataceae bacterium. Classification (GTDB taxonomy): domain Bacteria; phylum Spirochaetota; class Spirochaetia; order Treponematales; family UBA12059; genus SZUA-370. The sequence goes on along the minus strand of CAZKJA010000268.1, from coordinate 3,025 downwards.
GCCTATCTCCGCGTCGTTGGAGCGTATGCCTTCCTCGGCGGCGTGGATCGAGCCTTCGAAGCCCTGGATGTTCTTCTCTACCTCCGCGATGCGCCCCTTGTGGCCGCGAAGTATCTCGTTCTTCTCGTCCTCGTCCTCGCGTAGCCCTTCGAGGCGCTCTGTCAGCGCGCGCAGCTTGAGCTGAGCCTGGTCGATCTTCGCCTTTATCTCGGCAACGCGTTCGGACAGGAACTTGCGTTCCTTCTCCTTGCCCACGCGTTCGACGGCCAGGCCGTAGACGGTCTTCTGCGCGTCGACGAGCTTGGCCTCCATGGAGTTGACTATGTCGAGGTTCTCCTCGAGCGACATGTTTATGTCGTCGATCTGGCGCCTGAGGACGTCCCTCTCGGTCGTCCTGGCGACGATCTCGGTGTCGCGCCGCTGCTTCTCGTTGACGAAGCCCCGCAGCCGTAGCAGGTGCAGGTCGAGTTCGGCGTTGAATACGTCCTCGCGGAGGGCGCGGTACGACAGCGTCTTCTCCGCCTGCACCTTCAGCGTATCGTGGCTGCGCTTGACCTCGCCAAGGATGCCGTCGACCTGGCGCATGTTCTCTTCGGTCCGCTCGAGCTTCAGCTCGGCCTCCCGGGAGCGCGCCTTGTGCCTTGTGATGCCGGCGGCTTCCTCGAAAAGGTAGCGGCGCTCCTCGGGCTTGCTCGAGAGGATCTGGTCGATGCGTCCCTGCTCCATCACCGAGTAGGCGCTCTTGCCTATGCCGGTGTCCCAGAACAGCTCGCGGAGTTCCTTGAGCTTTGCGCTCTGGTTGTTGATGAAGTACTCGCTCTCGCCCGATCGGTACAGCCGGCGCTTTATCGCGATCTCGGGAACGTCGAGCGCGAGGAGGCCCTTTTCGTTCGATATTGTAAGCGTCACCTCGGCGATGTTCAGCGCCTTGCGCGTCTCGGTGCCGTTGAAGATGATGTCTTCCATCGACTCGGCGCGAAGCGAGCGGGCGGACTGTTCGCCGACTACCCACTTGATCGCGTCGACGACGTTGGACTTGCCGCAACCGTTGGGGCCCAGCAGGGCGGAAATACCCTCGGAGAACTCTACCTTCGCCCTGTCGGCGAAGCTTTTGAAACCGAATATTTCGAGGCTCTTCAGGAACACGCGCTCGTACCTCGTTCCGTCATGGATTTCTATTGTGGCAAGCGGCAGATGCTAGCACGGGAACGCCCACCCGCGCAACGCGACGCGACTACTGTCGCGACACTCCGCGCCGCGTCGCGGCGCGCCGCGCGCGTAGAACCCGTCATGCGTGGGACGGGCTGTACTGTTCCCCGGCTTCTACCCTGATCGGCAGGTGATTCTGCCTGGGGGGTATCGGGCACGTGGCAAAGCTTGTGAACGAGCACGGCGGGCTGTACGCCTTGTTGAAGTCCAGGAGCACGTGGCCGTCACCCAGATCGTCGACATCCATATACCTGCCGGCGCCGTACGTGACGCTCCCGTTGGTCTTGTCCTTGAAGATTACCCAGAGCCCGCCTTGCCCTTTGACGAACAGGTCGAGGGCGAGCCGCTGGCCTATCAGATCGAAGACCGCCTTGCCCGGGCTCGTCATCGGGATGTTCTGCCCGACCGTGTTGTCGATGGGCACGGAAACCGGCGCGGCATGCGGCGCCAATTCGGCCGTGACGCGGCAGTCGTCCCGTACGTCGAACCAGCGCCGGCCCTGGAAACCGGCGCGCGCGGGGTTGGCCTTGTCCCAGACGCGGACAGCGTACTGCCCGCCGCGCTCTATGACGATGAACGTGAGCTCCCCGAATTCGACGCGCGTCGGCTTGTACTCGTCGAAGGACAATGCAGCTGAACTCGCCGGAGAACCGTCCACCTGGACCGGCACATCGGTCCGTAGCGATACGGAAGCGCCTCGCAATTCAAGCGTACCCAAACGGGCGGGCGCGCCTTCGGGGAGGACCACGTCGAGGGCGGGATCGGAACCCAATCCGTTCACCCCGTCCTTGAGCCAGTGCAGACCCGCCAGGGTCAGCCAACCGATATCCTTCTTGAGTTCGGCTTCCTGCGCCTCGCGCCAGGCCAGGATTTCGTCCTTGTACGCCATTCGATGCTTCTTTCTTGCCGGAAGGCATATGGTCTGCGCGGATTCTAGCCTGCCATCGGGCATCCGTCAATGAACGCCTGCATTTGACTATCCGGCAGGCTGTCATTAGTTTTTCAAGAGTGTTGGTAAATACAGGCGATAAAAAAGTCATACGCCAAAGTTGCGCGAAGATACCGACGATGTTCGGTGAATTCACGCTTTGCATCTACCGGACGGCCGCGGGCGACGGGCACGTGATCGGCGAGTGCAATGAAGGCGGACCTGCGTACGGCACCGAAATCCGCGTGCTTTCGTACGGGGAGACGGCAGGAGCCTCGCGCCTCATGGTCCGCGTCCATTCGGAATGCTTCACCGGCGATGTCCTGGGATCCCTCCGCTGCGATTGCGGGGACCAGCTCAAGAAGGCCATGCAGATGATCGCGGCGGAAGGCCGCGGGATTATCATCTACCTGCCTCAGGAAGGCCGCGGCATAGGGCTCGACGAAAAACTCAAGGCATACAACCTGCAGGACCTAGGACTGGATACCGTCGAAGCCAACCTCAGGCTCGGCCACGGCGCCGACATGCGCGACTACAGCGAGGCCGCCTTGATCCTGGATGACATGCGGGTACGTTCCATCCGGCTGCTTACCAACAATCCGGCGAAAATAGACGAGCTAAGGCGCTACGGAATCGAGGTCGACGGCCGCATCCCGGTAATCTGCGCCGTCAACCCGCATAACGAACACTACCTGCGCACCAAGCAGCTCAAGATGAGCCATATCTTCAATATACCGAAGATCGCCCTGCCCAATCCGCCCGAAGGGAAACCTGAAGACAAACCTTTCGTGACGCTCGCCTACGCGCAATCCCTCGATGGCGCCATCGCCGGCGGTGACGGTGACCGCCTCCTCCTGAGCGGCAGGCAGTCGACCGAGATGACCCATT
>CAZKJA010000267.1:0-5617 GCA_964552925.1 uncultured Treponemataceae bacterium | reverse complement strand
CGGGATACACCCGGAAGGAAACACGGCGGCTAGCGATACGAATTGATATATCAGGTGACCGGTTCTTTTCCAGCGCCCACGTTTTCAAGCTTCCGCGCCTCATCGTCGCTGAACGCCTTGTCCATATCGAGGAGAATGATGAATTTATCATCGCGCTTCCCGATGCTGTGGATGAAGTGCGAGTCGATTTTTATGCCAAACCTGGGCGGCGGTTCCAGATTCTCGTCATCGAGATCGATGACTTCGTATACCTCGTCCGCGATCGCTCCTATCATCACGTGGCCGTCGGCGCCTTCGATCTCGATGACCAGTATCGCGGTGTCCTGGGTTACATCGATCTCCGGCAGCCCGAACCTGGAACGCAAGTCGACAACGGGTATGCCAACATCGCGAACGTTTATCAGTCCCTTGAGGAAGTCAGCTGTCTTGGGCAGTTTGGTCGGCTTGATGTATTCGAGTACCTCCCTGACCCTGGAAACGGGGACGCCGAAAACGTCACCGTCGATACCGAAAGTCAAATACTGATTCTCGATGATTTCCGCCATGATCAAAACTCCTCGAAATCTTCATCGCGGGCTTCGCTAGTCTGGCCCTTGGCTATGGTTATGGCTGTCGAACCGGAAGCCCCTTTGGCCAGGCTTCGCGGTCCCGCCGCTACTGCTTTGCGTCCGGTCGCTACAACCCGTCCCATACCAGTATCGTTATCCTGCCTCGCGTGCGCAACATGGACTGTATGTTTTGTTCCGGCTTCTTTGCCCTGCGCCGCATTCCGGTCCTTGGAGTTTGCCGTCCCGCCGCTGTCGGAGCCCGGAATCTTGAAGAACGACATAGTCTGCGCCAACTGCTCGGCTTGGCTCGACAGCTCCTCGGCCATGCTCGCCATCTCCTCGCTCGCGCTCGCGTTTTGCTGGATCACGGTGTCCAGCTGCGTGACCGCCTTCGCTATCTGGTCGACGCCCGTGCTCTGCTCCCTCGACGCGCTCGATATCTCCTGCACCAGGTCCGCCGTCTTCTTTATGTCCGGCACTAGCTTCTGTATGATCTGCCCCGCCTCGCCCGCGCTCTTCACCGTGTTGCGCGACAAGTCGCCTATCTCGCCGGAGGCCTTCTGGCTACGCTCCGCGAGTTTGCGAACCTCGCTTGCCACCACAGCGAAGCCCTTGCCCGCCTCGCCCGCCCTCGCAGCCTCGATCGCGGCGTTCAGCGCCAGCAGGTTCGTCTGCCTTGCTATCTCGTCTATTATCGATATCTTGGTAGCTATCTCGTTCATCGCCTGTACCGACTCGATGACTGACTTGCCGCCGAGTTCCGCGTCCTTCGACGACTTCTGCGCGATGCTCTCGGTCGCCATAGAGTTGTCGGTGTTCTGCTTGACGGTCGCGGACATCTCCTCGACCGAGGCGGACACTTCCTCGGCGCTGGCGGCCTGCTCGGCGGCGCCTTGCGAAAGTTCTTGCGCCGTCGACGACATCTGCTCGGAGCCCGAGCTCACCTGGTCCGACGCCGTCAGGATGTCCCTGACGATGCGCCGGAGATCCTTGGTAAAGTTCTCCATCGCCTTGCCAAGAGCGCCAAGCTCATCCCCGCGAGTCAGGAGCGAGGCATCCACGCTTTGTGCAAGGTTGCCACTGGCTATCAGGCCGATATACGACACCACGTTACCGAGAGGTCGCGAGATACTGCGGGCGAACAAGAAGAAAAAGATAACGGCTACCATGAATGATATCCCGGCGATTATCATGATTAGGTTTCGAATGGCATTGGCTGATGCCAGGTATTCAACATCAGGAATGGTAAGACCAACACTCCATCCTGTTATCTTGGATGGAGCAAATGCAGCGGTCTTGTCGATTCCCTGGTATTCGTATCTATCGAACCCGCTTTCGCCGTTGACCATTTTGGGCGAAAAAGTCGACATTCCCTTTACTTCCAGGATATTCAACTTTAGGATGCTTTCTCTAACCGCATGGGCGATGGCGAGGCCTCTCTTGTCTACAATAAAAATATAACCAGTTTTCCCCAGCTTGGCGTTGGCGACCATATCCGTGATTCCCGTAAGATCGATAACATTTGCTACAATGCCTACAATCGCACCGGACTCCGAATGGATAGGACTTGCCATGGGAACGAACAGCCTCCCGCTGATTTTGTTTGCAGCCACCTCGCCCAAACTCACCTTGCCTGCCAACGCTTGCTTGAAATAAGGCATATCAGCCAAAGAAACGCCTAAATATTCCTCGGAAGATGCCGAAAAAATAGTACCGTCGATACCGGCAACGAAAATCCCCTGATAACTATCTCCTAGTCCCTTGGTCGAGATAAACCGGGCTTACTTCTGATTGAGGGACTGAATTTCAGCCTGACTGCCAGCCAAGCCCTTTTCAGCGATAGCGACCGCTCCCGCGATTGTAGCGTTGCCAACGGAAATTTCAACCGCCATTTTCTGCTCTGCCATGAAAATACTGTCGATCATCTGGGCAAATTCGTTGGCTCGGCTGATCATCGATTCCTGCGTGATATCATTCAGTGCCGTTGTTGCTTGCGTCACCGTAAGGATCGCCACGACTACAAGCGGCACTAATACCAACAACGCTCCAACAAGAATCAACTTGGGGCCGATCTTGATATTCTTCCACATAGCCAGCCTCCTCATAATCACTTTCAAGTCTTACCTATCAAGGTAACTATAATCCTTACACAAAACCCAGTATATTTTTTTCGATTGGATGCTCGAACCGGAGGGGTTCACTCGACAGTATCAAATACTATAATAAACGTATTTTTGGTCACTCCGTCGAGTTTTATTGAGCCGCCGATCTGCTTGACCAAGGCCCCTATCAGATTCAATCCGAAGGACGAATATGCATCCACTTCGATCCCATCCGGCAAGCCAGGACCGTTATCCCGATATATGAAGGTGACAGTTTCACCCACCCGGCCCACTTTAATCCCAATGATGCCTTCGGCAACATCGCCAAACGCATATTTCATCGAATTTGTCATGAGTTCGTTGACCATGATTCCCAAGGGCGACAGGATAGGCGCATCCAAGGCAAAATCCTCTATTTCTACTTCGGCACGCACGGGAACCGGGGCATACGATACGGCGAGTATTTCCTCGACCAGCGAACCAAGGAACGCCCTGATACTGACTGCCCGATATCCGCTGGAACGGTAGAGCTTGTCGTACAACACCATCATGCTCTTTATCCTGAGCCCTGCTGCGTTGAGGATCAGCTTGACCGATTCGTCCGCGTGCAAGTTCGATTGCATCGTCAAGAGACCGATTATCGTCGACATGTTGTTCTTGATGCGATGATGGGTTTCCTTCAATAAAATGTCTTTTTCCTTCACAAGGGCGCGAATGGTAATCTCATCGCGCTTATGCTCGGTTATATCGAAGATGGCGCCGATTATGCCGATGACATCTCCGGTGGGGTTCCGTATCGTCGCCTTATGTATGACAACGTCGCGGAGCTCTCCTTCCTTGTTCTTGATGCGGGAATCGTAGACAAGCGCTCCAGGATGGGCGATCAATTCAATATCTTTTTCATGGTATAAAGTGGCCAGATCGTGGGGCTCGACGTCGAAGGCTGTCTTTCCATATAACTCATCCCTGCCAAGCCCCATGAAAGCTTCGAACGACGAATTGAAATCCCTGAAGCAACCGTCGAGATCCTTGAAGAATATCGGCAGAGGGACCGATTGCAGGAGCGAGCGGTTGAAAAACCGGCTCTCATGCAACGCTGTTTCGGCATTCTTCCTGTCGGTGATGTCACGGCAGAAACAAATGAAACCTTCCGCCTCACCCTGTAGGTGCGAGACAGAAATCTCTACATTGAAGACGCTTCGGTCTTTGCGCCTATGACGGGTTTCGAACAACTCAGACTTGTTTTTAAGGATACGCTCGATGCGGTTCGCCGTCTCCCGTTGAGATTCATCAGCATCAAGATTGGAGATATCCGATCCAAGCAGCTCGGAACGTATATACCCTGACATTTTGCAATACGCATCGTTGACGTCGGCTATCCGTCCCTGCATATCGACCATCAAGTAGCCGTCCCGCGTTGTTTCCAGCACCGCGCGAAGATAACGCTCTCCGGTCACGTCCATGCGTAGTCGCTCGTATACCAAACCAAGATGATGCCTTCAACCATTTCCCTATAATACTATAAAACGAAAGTAAATGCTCACAGTATTGATTTCGATTTCATTACTTGCCTGAGAACATTTTGGGCTGTATCCTAAAAAACAAGAGGTCAGAACAATGAAGCAAATTTCCCTCTTTTTAGCGTATCTCATATCACCCGTTATACCCTCCGCTCTTTTCTTCACATCGATTGGGGGAGGTATAGACGCCTATGCCACATCGGTAATCCTCGGTATTTATGCCTTCGTGCTCTTATGCAACCAATTGCTATTGGCTTCGCGCCCGAAATTCGCTGTCGCGGCGATTGGAATCAAAGGATTGCTTGCCATGCATGGCACAGCGCCCATTTTCATCCTTGGCATAGCGATCGTTCACAGGATACTCAAGGAAGAGAGCGGATTCGACATGGGTTCCCCCCAAGCGATAATAGGCATGGCAGTCCTCGTGTTTTTTCTCATTGCCTCCATTGCCGCGTTCCTGCTTTTGGCAAATGTGCGGCCGCCACTTGGAACCAAGCTCCGTACACTTCGAGTTTGGGTCGAAAAATCCTTCAAGCTCGGGTACAAGACCTCCCGCTCATTCCATGCGATCACCGTGCTTGCCTTGGTTGCTTTGGCCGCACACGTTTCACTAGCGTCGAGCGTTTCATTCTCCGGCAATCCGTTCGGTGTCGTATGGCTGGGAACCTGGTTTGCCCTTTCTCTCGGCATGTATATACGCTACCGTGCCCGAGGACGTCCGAATCCAAAAATTGGGACCCAAGCCCCCAAATCGACCGAACCATGAGACGAAAGATCGTCATTGTCGGAGGCGGTATCACAGGACTGACAGCCGCGGATTATTCAGGGTTTACTGAACAACCAGCTTAGACTTTTACGGCCTATGTCGGGAACATTGGTTTTGATGGTCGTATCCAGTATTGTTTGCAATTTGATTTTTCCAGATTCATTGGAAATCCAAATTTTCATGCTACCACTTTTAATAGCACCCGCTACTTAGCTAATGCTTCATGATTAATATAGTTTCGCCCTGATTGCCAATCCTCTTCATACTCCATGAGGCATGACGTTATCAATCGAACATAGGAACCCATGCTTGGAAAATTCCAACAATCCTGGAACGCTTTCGGATCTCGTCATTCAACCGCTCAAATGAATTCATCGTAGCAATTTTACGATGGTCTATTTCCGGAAATTCATAAAACCGCAGTAAGTCCTCAAGCCCATTTTCCAGATACTCTGAACCGCCCCGGGTTCACCGGAGTACTGGTTATATGAGTCCGGCTCCTACGGCCAGACCTTCTTGCTCAATATAGTATGCCTTCTCAAACTCTGCTGGGGGAATGTTGCCTAAAGGCTCGAGGAGGAGGCGGTTGTTGAACCAGTCGACCCTATGATGAGCCCAGGATTTCTGACAGGAATCGGAGGGTGAATAAGGTGGGTATAGCCCCTTCCTGAAATGATGGAA
>CAZKJA010000266.1:0-5626 GCA_964552925.1 uncultured Treponemataceae bacterium | reverse complement strand
GCGGCGTCGAGCTGGCCGAGTCCGGCCTGTCCGGCGACGTTGTAGCCGATGTCGGCGCCCTGGGAGTACTGGGCCAGGGCCATTTCCTTGCCTTTGGCGGAGTCGTCGAAGGACCCGATGTAGGAGATCGCGACCTTGACCGCCGGATCGACGTACTTGGCGCCTTCGATGTAGCCGACCAGGAAGTCGTTGATCACCGGGATGTCCATGCCGCCGAGGAAGCCTATCACCTTCTGTTTGTTGGCGAGCGGCATCGACGAGGTCGTCACGAGGCTACCCAGAGCGCCGGCGAGGAAGCTGGCCTCGTTCTGGCTGTACAGGATCGAGTAGACGTTCTCGAGGCCGAGCTTGTAGTCGACCGCGGTGTCGAAGATCACGTACTTCTTCTTCGGGTGCTCCTTTGCTACCTTCTGCAACGCCTCGGTCATCTGCCAGGTGCCGAGCACTATCACGTCCCAGTCGCCTTCGGAAACGTCGATAAGCGTCGGTTCCCACTTGCTTTGGTCGTACGCCATCTCGATGGTCTTGGTCTCGACGGCATCGCCCATCTCGGCCTTTACCATCGTCATGCCGTTGGCGGCGGAATCAAAGAACGACTTGTCGCCGAGCGTGCCGTTGAGCAGGAGCACAACCTTGAGCTTGGGCGCCGCGGGTGCGGCCGGAGCCTCCTTTTTGGCGCAGGACGAAAGAACCACGAGCGTGACGAATAGAATTACCAGAGCTTTCTTCATTTCGAGTCCTCCTAGGGGGACTATCGTAGTACCGTTGGGACGTTCTGTCAAAGCGCTTCTCTGGAACGGTCATAGCCTGGTCTTACGCCGAGGTTCGCGATTTACGATTGTTCAGTCCGGTAATCGGGGGGTATACTGAACGTTCCTTCGTCGTGGCGCTGTGATGTCCGTAACCGTTGGATACGTATATCCGTTGGACCCGCGGCGAGGCGGCTAAAAAAGGAAGGTCCAGCATGAAGAAGAGAACAATCGTTGTCGCACTCGGGGGCAATGCGCTCATCGAGGAAGGCACCGACGGTACCATCGAGCAGCAGTTCGAGAATACCAGGAAGAGCATGGCCGCGATCGTCGGCTTGGTCGAGGAAGGCCATCGCGTCGTCCTGACCCACGGCAACGGCCCGCAAGCCGGTGTCCACCTGATCCGCAACGAGGCGGCGTCGACGCGAGTGCCGCCGAGCCCGCTCAACGTGATCGTCGCGGATACGCAAGGGTCGATCGGGTACATGGTACAGCAATCGCTCTACAATGCGTTTATCGACGCCGGCATCAAGAAAGACGTGGTCACCGTCATCACCCAGGTGGTCGTCGACGCGAACGATCCCGCGATGAAGAACCCGAGCAAGTACGTCGGGCCATTCTTCAAGGAAGCGGACCTGAGCGCATGCGAGACCAGGGGTTGGATAATGAAGGCGGATCCGGGACGGGGATTCCGCCGCGTGGTCGCCAGTCCGGTGCCGGTGGATATCGTCGAGAAGGGCATCATCCGCGAATTGCTGGACGACGGCAAGGTCGTCATCGCGGCAGGCGGAGGCGGAGTCCCGGTGAAGCGGTCGCCGGACGGCCACTTGAACGGCGTCGACGCGGTCATCGACAAGGACCGCGCCAGCGCCTTGCTCGCGGACCTCATCTCCGCCGATCAACTTCTCATACTCACCGGCGTCGACAGGGTGGCCGTCAACTTCAAGAAGCCGGACATGCGCATACTCGACGAACTGACAGTCGCGGATGCCGAGCGATACCTCGCCGAGGGCCAGTTCCCCAAAGGCTCGATGGGGCCAAAAATCGAGGCGGCCATCGATTTCATAAAGCGCGGCGGCAAGACTGTGATAATAACGAGCCTGGAGAAAGCCAAGGAAGCAGTCGACGGCACCGCCGGTACCCGCGTCGTGCCGTAAACTTGACGGTCTATATCTTATATGGTACCTTGAGTCCCAATCCTTTCTACATTCGAGGAAATCAGCATGGATACTTTGTTTTCAGGCCTGAGTCTGTTCCAGGCAGGCGCCCCCAGTTCGACCGGCTCGATGGTTTCGACCATCGTTATGTTCGGTGCAGTGTTCGCGATCTTCTACTTCATGATCATCAGACCCCAGAACAAGAAGCAGAAGGCCGTTGCGCAGATGTTGTCCGCCGTCAAGAAAGGCGACAAGGTCGTCACTATCGGCGGCGTCCACGGCGTCGTAAGCGCCGTCAAGGACAAGACGGTAGTGGTCAAGGTGGACGACTCCGCCAAGATCGAGTTTTCCAAGTCGGCGATAGCTTCTGTCGAAGCCCGCGGCGATGAGTCCGAGACTCCCGCCATCGAGCCCAAGCAGGAAGCCTCAAAGTGACGTCCCGCGCCTCTGTCACGTGACGGAGGCGCGATTCCCACCTCCTTTCGACACCACCGGAGTCAACGCATGAATAAAACCAAAAGGTTCCTCGTCGTGCTCGTAGTGTTGGCGATCGCCTTCGTCTTCCTCGTACCCACGCTTCGTTGGTACGCGATGACGCCGAAGGAAGATCAGGCCCTCGCCTTGGGTTCTCGCGAACAAATCCGCGAATATTCCTGGCGGATGGCACGCGCCGACCTCGTCGAGATCGAGAAGCTCACATCGGATGAATCCCCGCTCCCCGATACATATGACCCGATGGTGAAACGCGCCAAGGCCATATACAAGGAACTCGGCCTTTCGAATCCCAAAGCCTGGAACGCCAAGGCGTATCTCGCGGCATTCGACAACAGGTCGGATGCCCTGTCCGAGCTCGAGGATTATTACCGCGAGCGCGTGTTGTCGCTCAAGAAGCTCCACGGCTCGGCCGTGCAGCTCGGCCTCGACCTGTCAGGCGGCATGTCCGTCATCATACGGGCGGATATTCCCGCGCTCGAGGCCAAGGTCGGACGCAACCTGTCCCCGGCGGAACGCGACGATGCCGTCGTACGGGCCGTCGAGGTACTCAACAACCGTATCGACAAGTTCGGCCTTACCGAACCGGTCATCCGCCGCCAAGGCGATGAGCGGATCTACGTCGAAATCCCTGGAGCGGCCGATCCCGAGCGCATAAACGGGATAATCATGGGGCGGGGCAAGCTCGCCTTCCATATAGTGGACGAAGCCGCGACGTCCGCCCTCGAAACCTATCTCCAGGCGAATCCCCTCGCGGTCCGCGACGACCTGACGGTCACCGATCCCGCGTTGATACCCGCCGGCATGATGATCCGCAAGTTCTACACCAAGGACTCGTACGGTCTCGATCAGTGGACGGGCTACTACAAGGTCATAACGACCGTTGCCGGGCTCGACGGAAACCACATCGAGAGCGCGACAGTTTCCTCCGACGCGATAACCGGCCAGCCTGAAGTAGTCTTCAGCCTCGACAAGGAAGGCGGCGACATCTTCTACAAGCTGACAAGCGAGAACGTCGACAAGACGATGGCCGTCGTGCTCGATGACCGCGTCAGGACGGGTGCCCGCATTTCCGGTCCCATCCAGGCCAACGTGAAAATAACCGGATTCGACGCCGATGAAGCCAACAACCTCGCGCTGATACTCCGCTCGGCCGCGTTGCCCGTCGAGTTGATCGTCGAAACCCAGCAGGCGATCGGAGCCTCGCTCGGCGACGATTCGATACTCGAAGGACGAAACGCGGTGGTCATAGGTCTTCTTGCCGTTTTCTTGTTCATGCTCATTTATTACAAAGGCGCGGGCATCAACGCCGCAGTGGCGCAGATACTCAACCTGTTCCTGATGTTCTCCATCCTCTCGGCATTCAACCTGACTCTCACCCTGCCGTCGATTGCTGGCTTCGTGCTGACCATAGGCATGGCCGTCGACGCGAACGTTATAATCTTCGAACGCATCAAAGAAGAGTTGCGGGAAGGCAAGGGCAGGAAAGCCTCGGTCGAGGCTGGATTCTCAAAGGCTTTCTGGGCCGTCATGGATTCCAACATTACGACGATACTTGCGGCCTTGTTCCTCTCCCAACTCGGTTCCGGCCCCATCCAGGGCTTCGCGGTAAGCCTCGCGATCGGCAACATGTCATCGCTCTTCACTGCCCTGTTCGTCTCGAGGCTCATCTTTGATTTCGGCACGGACGTGATGAAGCGCCAGTCGACCTCGATCAGCTGGAGGGTTAAATGAAGCGCATCCTCAGTTTCCACAAGGCCTTTCTTCCGGCGGTCATTGTATCGCTCGTGGTGATCGCGTTCGGCATGATCGGACTCGTGACCAAGGGCATCAACCTCGGCGTCGATTTCCAGGCGGGCATAAACCACTACATAAAGCTTGCGTACCCCGTGGCCGACCTTTCCTACGCCGGCTCGGGTTCCCCGGTTCTTTCGATCAGCGACTCGAACCTGACCGTCGTGTTCTCCGGGGCGGATGTCCAGTCCCGTACCGCCACCCTGGATCTTGGAACCGTAGGTACCATCAACGATCTCGCGGCTGCCTTGCTCGCGGAAGGTATCGTGATGAACGTGCGGGATGGCGCCGGATTGCCGGCGACGCTCATGGTCCCGACCTACCAAGGCGATTTCGTCCTTGGGAAAACGCCTCTCCTCGTCTATCGCGAGCCGAAGTCGCCCTCTGAGGTCTACGGTTCGGTGGAACTTGTCCGCAAGGCGAGCGAAACCATCGGCACGGCCTCGGTGCAGATAATCGGTAGCCCGGATGAAATGCAGTACATGATCCGCCTTCGCGATGACGGCAGCGACAGCGCCTTCAGCGAGAAGATACCCGGTCTCATAAAGAAAGCTTTGGAAGCGCAATTCGGCGCTGACAAGGTTATCGCGATGCGGACCGATTATGTCGGCGCGAAGTTTTCCAAGGATCTTGCTGACAATGCCTGGAAGATGACCCTGTTCACCATCCTGGCGATCCTCGCCTATTCGGCCATACGTTTCAAGATGAAATTCGGGCTCGGAGCGGTGATAGCCATCCTCCACGATGCGTTGATAATGATCACGTTCATCGTATGGACGAGGATGGAGTTCAACACCACCTCGATCGCGGCGATCCTGACGATACTCGGTTATTCGATCAACGATACCATAGTCATCTTCGACCGTATCCGCGAGGATCACAAACTCGATCCGACCGCTAAATTGTCGATCATTGTCGACAAATCGATCACCGAGACCCTCGGGCGTACTTTCATAACAACCCTTACAACGATGCTGGCCGTTTTCAGCCTGTTTATCTTCACCTCCGGCAGCATCAAGGATTTCGCGCTCGCTCTCCTGGTCGGGATGGTTTCCGGTACGTATTCTACTATCTTTATCGCATCTGCCTTCGTGCTTCTCTGGGATAAGGTGAAGGGCCAGCCTGATACGAAACCCAAAGCGGGAATCCCAGTGGTCAAGGCTGCCCACTGAGCCTGGCTCCGCCGGATGGAATGCGGCCGGTCCCCGGGCCGGCCGTAATCCTTCACGAGTTGACCCGCCCTGGCACTGTACAAAGTGTTCGCCGATAAGTATATTTATATCGCTATGTTGATCATGCCGGACGCCGGAGTACCGGCTAACGGCGTAAGGAAATTTATTAACGTATGCACTATCGTGCATGGCGCCGAACGCCGGAGTACCGGCTAACGGCGTAAGGAAATTTATCTAAAAATGTGCTAGCGCACATGGCGCC
>CAZKJA010000265.1:0-5640 GCA_964552925.1 uncultured Treponemataceae bacterium | reverse complement strand
AGATAGCGGGGGCCGCGAGCATCGGCAAGGATGTGTCGGTATGGTTCAGCACGACGGTCAGGGCGGATATGGCCCCGGTTTCGATAGGAGCCGGCACCAATCTCCAGGACGGCACAGTCGTGCATGTCGACAAGGACACGCCGACAATCGTTGGCGAGAACGTGACCGTCGGCCACCGCGTGATACTCCATGGCTGCAAGGTCGGGGACGGCTGCCTGATAGGCATGGGAGCCATACTGCTCAACGGCTCCGAGGTCGGCCCCGGTTCGATAGTCGGAGCGGGGGCGCTCGTCACGCAGGGCAAGAAATTTCCGGCCCGGTCGATGCTGATAGGCAGCCCGGCGCGACTGGTGCGCGAGGTGAACGACGAGGAAGCAGCCCGCAACCTCGAAAACGCCCGCCGGTACGTCGAGATGGGCAGGGCAGCCAAGGCAAGCGGATGTGGGGATTGAACCCTTGCGCCTCTCGCCGATGAGTTGTAATCTCTAGTGTATGGAAAACGAAGAACAAAAATCGGCGGAACAGTCAAGCTCGGACAAGAAGCTGGCGTTCGGGAAAAAGGTGTTCTTCCTCAATCCGCCCGCAGTCATAAAGGAAGTCGCCGCAGCCCTCGCGGAAGCCGAATTCGAGGTGTATATCACGCGCGACCACGCCAAGCTGGCACGGTTCCTGCGAAAGGAACCCGGCTGCCTCACCTTCGTCAACATCGACGAGGGCGACGACGACATGGTCTGGCGCAAGTGGATCGAGTCGATACGCAAGGACGAGGCAGCCAAGGAAGCCGCATTCGGCGTCATTACAATGCTCGCCGACGAAGACAAACGCGGTTTCTACCTTATGAACCTGGGCGTCGAATGCGGGTTTATCGTGGTCAAGATAGGCGCGGCCAAGACCACCGAAATACTCCTCAAGATGCTCGAAGCCAACGAAGCCAGGGGACGGCGGCGCTACGTCCGCGCGGCGTGTCCGCCCGATGGCTCCGACTTCAACTGCTCCACCGATACGGGGATCCTGCACGGCACCATACGAGATCTCAGCTCGGTGGGAATGTCAGGAGCGTTCATGGATACGGGTTCCCCGAAAGCCGGCACGCGCCTCAAGAACCTGCAGCTGAGCCTGAAGGGCGTCCGGGTGACGGTGAACGGAGTCGTGGTCGGAAGCAACGAGATGCAGGGCATCGGCACGGTCGCCGTCGTGATGTTCGAACCCTCCAGCATCAACGATGACAAGCGGGCCAAGTTGCGCGCTTACATCCGCAAAACCCTGCAGTCGACTATGGACAAGGCCTTGTCCCTCGCTTAGGAGCCTGTCGGACTTATGATCGCGATTGAAAAATAAACAGTAAAACTCAGCTAGTTCCTCGAACCTTGTGGCCGAGTGTCCCGTGGTACCTTTGATGGTATAGCTAGAAGTCACAATGTACTCCCTGCGGTATTGAAGAGTGGTCAGCCACAAGGTTCGAGGAACTAGCTAAAACTCAGTATCCAATCAATCAGGTAACTACTACATCGTATATCAATCTGAGTTACGTGATATAACCCATCAAGAATCTGACAGGATGTACATGATGAAATCGAAGAGATTTACATGATTTTCAGGAGAGAAGAAGATCAAATTTCAAGATTCTCTTATCCTGTTCATCTCTTTTTATCCTGTAAATCCTGTTTCTATTGAATATAAGCTCGGAACCCACTTCGATCGGGTATCTACTATATTTTGTATCGACCTGAGTCAATTGGACGAAAGCGAGCCGTAGACGTTAGTGACCCTTCCTACTTGTCCCGCCGGGGCTTCTTGAAAGGTTTCCCCCCCGAGTCGCCCAAACCCACGCCATGCGGCCTGTACGGCCTCGGCTTGTCGTAAGAAGGGGCTTTGGAACCGTACGGGCGCTTCGGCGGGGTACCTTTGGGAGAGGCTATCCTGACCGGGGGCGCGCCGCGCTGGCGCCTGGCCTCGGCGATGGCTTTTTCCGCCGCCTCGAACGGCACGCTGGCGAACGAAAAGCGCTCGAGCACCTCGATGTCGTCAACCAGGCGGTCGGGAAGGCCGGTGAGCCGCTTCACGACCTCGGCGACATCCTTGGGCCACGCGCCGTCCTGCTTGCCGATACCGACGTACAGCCTTGCCTTGGCCGCCGAATCGACCGAAACGTCGCGGACTTCGCCGTAGCGCCGGGGGTCGAGGTCCCCGGAATACGCCGCGGCGGCGAGCGCCGCGATGGCGTCGCGGGGGTCAAGGTCCTCGAGCAGCTCGTCTGCGAGCGAGTAGAACGCGGCGACGTACGGATCCGGCGTCTTGCCCACGGCGGGGTTTCGCCGGGGCATCCACGGCCCCGGACAATACATCCGCATCGATCGCACCAGACGAGTCCGCGTCGGCGCCTATATCAAGTCCCAGGATGTCGCGGGCGGCTCCCGAAGCCTTGATCTTGATACGCGCGCGCTTTGCCTCGATCACATCGGCAATCGACGGAACCTCGCCCTTGCGGAGCCCGTCCCCGGACGCTCGCCTGAGCGCAAACAGCCTGCGGTATTCCTCCGGCGTCACGAAGGTGATCGCGGTGCCCTTGTTGCCGGCGCGCCCGGTCCGCCCGATGCGGTGGGTGTACGATTCCGGGTCGAAGGGCAGGTTGAAGTTGACAACGTGCGTCAGGCGCTCCACGTCGATGCCGCGGGCCGCGACGTCGGTGGCGACGAGTATAAGCGTCTTCTTGTCGCGGAAGCGGGCAAGGGGGCGTTCGCGCATGTCCTGGGACACGTCGCCGTGCAGCGCCTCGGCCGCGTAGCCGCGTTCAGACAAGGCCCTGGCGACGGCGTCGGTCTCTATCTTCGTGTGGCAGAACACGAGCCCGTAGAACTCGTCTTCCGAGTCGACTATGCGGCAGAGGGCTTCAAGCTTGTCGCGCTCGCGCACCTCGAGCCAGATCTGGTCGGTCAGGCCTGCCTGCACCGGGTTGGTCATGTCCTCGACCGTCTCGAAGACGCCCAGGTGTTCCCTGGCGATGCGCACGATGGGCTGGGGCATCGTCGCCGAGAACATCACAACGCGGCGCGCGGGGTTGGCCGCGTCCATCACCTTCTCGATGTCCTCGATGAAGCCCATGTCGAGCATCTCGTCGCCCTCGTCGAGGACGAGCCATTCGAGGCCCGACAGGTCGAGGGTCTTGCGGTCCATGTGGTCTATAACGCGGCCGGGCGTACCGACGACGATGTCGACGCCCCGGGACAGGCGCCTGAGCTGCTCTCCCATCGAGGCGCCGCCGTAGACTGTAGCTATGCGGGGAGCGGGCCCGGGCGAGAGGCTGGCGATCTCGCCGGCGACCTGCACCGCGAGTTCGCGCGTCGGTACGAGGATCAGGGCCCGTACCTTTGGAGCGGGAGTCGAAAGCCGCTCGATGAGGGGCAGGCCGAAGGCCGCCGTCTTGCCGGTGCCTGTGCGGGCACGGGCGACGAGATGCGCGGTTCCGCCGAGCAGCCGGGGGATCGCGAGCGCCTGGATGGGGGTAGGCTCCTCGAAACCCTTGCGGGCGAGCGCCTCGAGAATGGGGGCGGAGAAGCCGAAATCGGCGAATGTAGTTGAGGGCATCGGTATCCTTACGAAGGGAACGTGGTGTCCCGGGGGAATTGTCGCGACAACCTGATGACGATCCGGCGGGATGCACAGACTATACAACCACGGATACCCGATAGTCCAGCCCGCGCATAAACGCGTTCATTATATGGAATTGGCTAAAACGACCGGTCTCCGGCGCCGAAAATTGAATATACGGACGTGTAGAACGTCCTCGGAGGTACTGGATGAAGACATACGCGATACAGAGCACCGACCTTGCGCCTTCCGTCCTCGAACTCATGCACGAGATCGAGGACGGGTACGTCGTGCGGATCGTCCGCCACCGGGACGATTGGGACGATGTCAGCGAGGAATTCATGACCCATGAGCTCTTCGATACCTGCGTGAGGACCGGTTATATCCACGAGATGTCCGCATAAGCGGCACGACGGGGGGCGATACGGAATCCTGACCGAATCCTGTCATTCCTTTAGCTGTTGCATAATATAAAACCATGCTATCTTTCGGGTGGATAGGGGCCTCCGGTTTCCGGGTGCGCCTGCTGCCCGGGGAGGCCCAGTGTACACATCGGATACCTTGCTCAAGCTACCCCGCTCAAAGGACGGCCGCAAAGTCCTGGCCCGCTGGTACGGCGACTCGCGCGCGGGCGAAGAATCGACGCGCTGGACAAGGCTCGCGGAAGCAGCCCTGGCCCTCCACGACGCCCCGGAGGCTACCTTCGTATCCAGCCCGGGCAGAACCGAGCTCGGAGGCAACCACACCGACCACAACGACGGCCGGGTGCTGTGCGCCGCCGTCCACCTTGACATCCTCGCGTGCGTGGCGCCAAACCCCGACCTCTCGGTCGAACTGCATTCGGAAGGCTGGGGCGGACCCTTCAAGGTGGACCTCGGCGACCTGGATCCCCGCCCGGCCGAGGCGGGCACGCCCGAGGCCCTGATACGAGGCGTCGCGGCGGCCATCGCGAGGCGCGGCGGGTCGATAGGCGGCTTCCACGGCACCATGGACTCGACAGTGCCGCCAGGTTCCGGCTTGTCGAGCTCCGCGGCAGTCGAAGTCCTCCTCGGCCAGGTTTTCAACGCCCTCTACAACGGCAACCGCATCGCCCCCGTCGATATCGCCATGGCCGGCAGGGATGCGGAGAATATCCATTTCGGCAAGCCCTGCGGCTTGATGGACCAGATGGCCTGCGCCCTCGGGGGCATAAGCGCCATCGACTTCGGTATACCAGGCAAGCCGCGATGGAAAGGGGTATCCTTCGACTTCGAGAAGGCCGGGTACGTCCTCGCCATAGTGAAGGCCGGCGGCGACCACGCCGACCTTACGGCCGAATACGCGGCAATTCCCGCCGAGATGCGCGCGGTCGCGGATCTGTTCGGACTGCCCAGCCTCCGCAAGGTGAGCATGGACAAGCTTCTGCGGAAGACCACGGAAATCCGCGGGGCGGCGGGCGACCGCGCCTTCCTCCGGGCCATGCACTTCATCAACGAGAACGAGCGCGCCAAGAGCATGGCCGAGGCCCTCGACGACGGCAGGCTCAAGCGCTATCTGAAGCTCGTCAGGCGTTCGGGCGACTCGTCGTGGCGCCTGCTCCAGAACGTCGCCCCCGCCGGCGCAGTCGAGGACCAGTCGCTGGCGGTCGCCCTCGAGCTGTCGAAAGCCTTCCTGGGAAAGGATGAAGCCGTCAGGATCCACGGCGGCGGCTTCGCCGGAACGATACAGGCGTATGTCCGCACCGACCATGCGGAGGAATATATTGATTTCATGGATTCCCGCCTGGGGGCGGGATCGACGATAATCGCGCGCATAAGGCCCGACGGGGCCGGAGAGGTAGTGCCGTGACAACAAAAAAAGAGGGCTTCGGCCCCTACGTCGGCCTGACATTCCTTATAGGATTCGGATTCTTCACGATGGGGCTGATGGACATCCTGTACGACACCTACGTGCCGATATTCCTCGGCAAGTACATAGAGAAGAACATGTGGGTCGGCCTCATAATGACGCTGGACAACATGCTCGCGGTCTTCCTCATCCCCTTCGTATCGCTGTGGTCAGACAACACGAGGA
>CAZKJA010000264.1:0-5653 GCA_964552925.1 uncultured Treponemataceae bacterium | reverse complement strand
GTATGCCGGCCGACAGTATCAGGAAGTTCGTGAAGGCGGCGAAGACGATGTAGCGCCCTACAGGAGGCCTAGCTCGCGGGCGCGGGCCAAGGCTTCCGTACGCCGTTTTACGTCGAGCTTGTCAAAGATCCTGCGATTATGGCCCTTTACAGTATCCAGGGCGAGGAATAGTCGTTCGCCTATCTCCTGATTCGAAAGTCCTTGGCCGATGAGGCCAAGGACCTCGAGTTCCCGCTGGCTCAACGGGTCGATCAGCCCCCGGAGTGGGGGCGCCGCACAATCCGCCGCATTTTCATCGAACGATCCCTGCATGGACTTTGAAGGGGGCTTCCTTTCAAAGGCAGCAAGTAGTTTATGGGCATACGCTTCCGTGCCGGTTGTGCCGCTTTTACGCGAAGCGTTCATCATAGTCAATAGCTCGGCCATGCATGGTCCCTCGTCCACGAATACGCTTACATAGCCCTCCGGCTCTGCCAGGATCAAGGCACGTTCCAGAACCGCAAGCGCGGGCGGGTTATCTCCCTTTGCCGAGTAGGCGAGTGACTGCAACACAAGGATTTCTATGACACTGCCAGCACGCCCACCCTCTTCTGCCGCCTGCAGGAGGCGCTCTAAAAAACCAATCGCATTATGGATGGAATCATCATGATCGCTTTTGTATCGGGCTATGAGAACTCTGGCCAAAGTGACGTGTTCAAACTCAAGCAAATAGCTCAGGTCATCATCAACGGACAAGCCCCGCTCACGTACCCAGTTCAGGGCATCGGTCAGTCTGCCCTGGGTAACCCAGATCCGTACTTTCATTGCCGGTACGGGACGCACAACGGGCAAAGGGGATCTCTGATACAGACGCTCCGCTTCGTAAAGCAGTTCGAGCGCGCCATCCAGGTCTCCCTGGCTATGCTTCATCTGGGCCTCTGCAACCCGCAGGCGATGTTGTCGGCCCAATAGCTCGACTGTCCCGTCCAGCTCTTTGCTTCTCGATAGATATAACTGGGCGGAATCAAGCTCGCCTCGTTCACGGTACAGCTCGCAGAGTCCCCTGAACAATTCAGCCGTATCCGGAGGCAACGGCTTGCCTTGGTCAAGCACAAATCGAAGCGACTGCTCCAGAACGCTTGCCGCCTCGTTGAGATGGCCTTGGGCCATCCGAATGTCGGCAAGAACGAATGCCGTGCCGATCGCGTCGGGGACATTGCGTATCGCCCGAAAGCTCGCGCTGTAATCGGTGAAAGCCCGGCCGGCCGCTTCAAGGTCTCCACGCACCCAGCAGGAAAGCCCCAAAAGCCCGGATAGCTGGCCGCGACTGAGATGGTCCCCTTCGGGAAGCAGTTCGAGCCCCAGCCGGGCGTACTTTACGGTGCCGGAGACATCGCCGAAAGCCTGGGCATGATAGGCGCGAGCGACGGCTATTTTAGCTGGCAGAACCCGAAACTGCCCCCCGTCAGCGACGACCATTTCGGCCGGCGGGGCTGCAAGCATGCGTTCGGCATCCAGAAGCCGGGAGTCGGAGGCTTCCATCTCGGCGCTTTCCAATAATGCATAGGCATAACACACACTGAGTACGGGCCGGACACGTACCAGTCCATCGGGCAGCGCCCTCACCCAACCGAGCCACGCCGCGGACTGGAGTTTCCCCTCCATCGCAGGCCATGCCAGCTCGATCAGGCATGCTGCTCTTCCAAAATCGCGGGAGGCAAGCGCGTGGGAAATGGCATCGGGCGGCAAGCCGTTCTGCGCATACCATTCACTTGCCCGTCGATGCAGGGCATATACACGATCGGAATACGCGGCCATCAAGCGTTCTTTCAGGACGTCGGAGAAAAGGCGGTGATATCGATACCATTGGCGCTTGTCATCGAGCGGCACGACGAACAGGTTTCCTCGATCCAGCGCTTCCAGCATCGCCGTGCCATCATTGCTCCCGGTGACTGCATCGCACAGGGGACCGCACACGCTGTCGAGAATGGCTGTTTGCAGCAAAAAGTCGTGCACATGTGCAGTTTGACGTTGAAGAACCTCTTCAAGAAGATAATCCAGCACAAATCGGTGGCTGCCTGAGAAAGCCTGGATAAAGCTGGAGGTATCACTCCGTCCCTGCAAGGAGAGGGCTGCCATCTGCAGGCCGGCGATCCAGCCTTCGGTGCGGTTTTCCAGGGCGGCGATGTTATCATCCGAGAGATTCAATCCCATCGACTTGTTGAAGAATTCCGCTGCTTCGGAGCCGGTAAAACGCAAATCGGCGGCGCGAAGCTCGGTCATTTGGTCACGGGCGCGCAGCTTGGCCAGCGGCAGGTTCGGATCCTCCCGGGTAGTGATGATTACATGCATCTTCGGTGGCACGTGCTCCAGCATGAAGGCGAGGGCATCGTCGACCGGTCTGGCGTCCACTGCGTGGTAGTCGTCAAGCACGAGGATGAAATCAACCGGCGCGGTATTTATTTCATTTATCAGGGAGGTCAGAACCAGTTCGATTTGTGGCTGTTGGGGAGCCTGGAGGACCGCCAATGTCTTTGCTCCGATATCCGCTCGCATCGTCTGCAAAGAGGCGATGAGATACGACAGGAAGCGCGCAACATCGCTATCCCCTTCGTCCAAAGACAGCCATACGGACGGTCGCTTGCCATCGGCAATCCATTCGCTCGCCAGAGTTGTCTTGCCAAAACCGGCAGGAGCGGAAATGAGCGTAAGTCTGCGATGCAGACCCTCATTCATCTTATCGATAAGGCGGGAGCGGAGCACGAGTCCAGGCCGATGCGGGGGTGCATAGAGTTTTGTGGCAAGAACTTGTGCGGGCATCAGTAGAGTATACCTGTGCCCGCCGAATTGGCAAGCGGAAGGCTTAGATGCCGATCTTTGAGGCGTTGGCAAATCAATGCTGATTTCCTTCAGAAAATACACACTCAGGATCACACCAAAGTGTCTTTGCGGCGTTTTCGCGGTGGGTTAGATTCCTGACTGCGCAATCGAAGCGCATAGCCATTGTGCTTGGGAGGGTTGAATGAATATCAGGACACCATGGGTATTGCCCCTGCTGCAATACTTCGCGATCGCATCCATCTCCTGCTCCTCGACTCCGCCGGATGCCGTCTCGGGAGCCACGTCGGCGATGGAAGAACGGATTGGGGAAGCGACGCCATCCACTTCGAACGTGCTGATCGTGGCGGCGATCTCGAAGACGGGCGGGACCGCAAAGATCGCCCAGGCCATGGCCGAAGTCTTCGGCGCGCGCCTCGCGTCACCCCGGCAGGTGAATGCACGGGAGCTATTGGATTATAGTCTTGTCGGATTCGGTTCGGGAATTTTCGATCAGATGCACCACGCTTCCATCTTCGAGTTCATCGAGAGCTTGCCGGAACTCCCTGGCAGGAGAGTTTTCATCTTCTCGACGAGCGGAATCTCGAGGCGGTTCGCGATCGACCACGATATAGACGATCCACACGCAATTCTCCGTGACAGCCTGCGGTCGAAGGGACTCGAGATTGTCGGCGAATACAATTGCGCTGGTTTCAACAACAACAGCTTCTTGAAATTATTCGGGGGCATGAACAGGGGCAAGCCCGATGCAAAGGATATCGGACGAGCAAAGGCTTTCGCCGGGGAATTGAAGGAGCGCTTCCTGGACTCCGGGTCGGGTCGGTAGAGGCTTATAACAGCCCCAACCCGCGGGCGCGGGCCAAGGCTTCGGTTCGCCTCTTCACGTCGAGCTTGTCGAAGATCCTGCGGTTATGCCCTTTTATCGTATCCAGGGCGAGGAAGAGGCGCTCGCCGATTTCCTGGTTCGACAATCCTTGCGCGATGAGGCGGAGGACTTCGAGCTCCCGTTGGCTCAAGGGGTCGATCAGTCCTTGTGAACGGGAGGCTGAGGTTCCGATTCCGGCCTCATCTCGAATCCTCCGTTCCGAAGCGAAAGTCGCAATAAGCCTGTCGGCATAAGCAGGCTTGGCTCCCTTGGCTCTAGCCAGGACCAATAGTGTTTCCATCGGTTCACCCTCGTCCAGGAAGCGCCGTATGAAGCCGCCGGCTTCCGCCAGCTCCATGGTTCGTCCCAGGAGGCGGCACGCTTCATCTTTAAGGCCCTTTGCCTGGAGTGCGAGCGCATGAAGGGTCAATGCCTTGAGGTACTCGTCTTTCCAGCCCTTGGCTTCCATCGAAGCGCAATAAGGCTCGATCAGCGCCAGCGCCGGGTCGGGTTCATTCCGGGCCAGTAATACCCTCGCCTGCGCGAGGGGTAGCTCGTAACTCCCGGCGAGGCGGGCGGCCACCTGGATTTCTCCTTGCTTGGGGGGCGCGGAAACCTGGAGTTCGGCAATCTCGGGCAGGCGATGACGGAATTTGGGCGACTGTGCCTTGACCGCAAGCTCTCCAAGTCTGGCGGCCGCCGCAGCCGGGAGGTTCCTAGCTATCTTGATGCGGGCCAGGAGAAGCTCGCAGAGGATGAAGCGGTCGACAGACTCGTCGTACAGCTTGGCTATCCTGAAACCGCGTTCGCCATGCTCTTCGGCGGCATCGAGGTCGTTCCATTCATAGCGTATCCTGGCCAGGCCGTGATGGGCCTGGTTGGCATTCGGCTGCGGATGCTCACCGAATACCCGCAAGGCGCGGGTGAAGGTTTCCTCAGCCTCGTGGAGCAGGTTGTCCTTTATCTGGCTCTCTCCGAGGCCGTTGAGCGCTATCTGGAAAAAGTATACATCTCCGGCGGCGATGGCCATGGACTCGAGCTCGAGTAGTTTTTTACTTACGACGGCTCGATTTTCCCGGAACACCTCGGCGACGATAGTCGTCCAATTCGCCGTCATTCGTGATGAAAAGTTATCGTGCGCGAGCAGTTCCAAGGCCCGGCTCGACTGAGCCATGATTTCATCGGGCTGGTATCGGAAGACCGCGAGGGCAGCCCGGGCGGCGGCGATGCTGCCATGGAGATCGTTGTTCCTGTTCCCTGGTCCGTTCCGGATCACGATCCTCTCGGCTGTCGCAAGCTCTTCTTCAACGCGCTTGGGCAGGCCGGCCACCAGGGACATGCCGGCTTTCAACACCCGAAGCGCGGGACGGTCATCCAGCGTCGCCGCGGGCAGCGATGCCAGCCAGTCGAGGATGGCGCTCACTGCTTCCCTCGAGTGTTTTGGCAGCATTCCTCTCGCGATCAGGCCCTGCGCGCGATCGATGTCGCCAGCCGCGGTCGCATACTTGAAA
Organism: uncultured Treponemataceae bacterium; assembly: GCA_964552925.1. Classification (GTDB taxonomy): domain Bacteria; phylum Spirochaetota; class Spirochaetia; order Treponematales; family UBA12059; genus SZUA-370. Next base: position 460 of record CAZKJA010000264.1, on the reverse strand, counting down.
GCCTCGATGTACAATCCGTTTCTTTCATGCCATTGACTGGCGCGGATGCGCAAGCCGTCCGGGTCTACTCCGTCGCCGGTTCGGTTCCGTTCCAGTCGGTGGCTCAGGAACTCCCTGAAGAGGCGGTGGTACCGGTACCATTTCCGCTCTTCGTCCATGGGTACTATGAAGAGATTGGCTCGCTCCAGATATTCCAGGGTCTCTTGTCCCGATGAGCCATCCAGAAGGGCATCGCAGAGCGGCCCGCACAGCCTGTCGAGGATCGAAGTACGTATGAGGAAAGCCTGGATCGCCTCGGACTCATGGCGAAGGACTTCATCGGCCAGGTAGTCCAGCACGTAGCGATGGCTGCCGGTGAATGTCCGGATGAAGCCAGCCTTGTCCTTCTGCCCCCGCATGGACAGAGCGGCCAACTGAAGACCGGCGATCCATCCTTCCGTGCGAGCCTCGAGGGCCTCGA
>CAZKJA010000263.1:0-5677 GCA_964552925.1 uncultured Treponemataceae bacterium | reverse complement strand
GTTAGTTCCTCGAACCTTGTTGCCAGGTATAAAGGCTACTATTAGCGGTAGTCTGAACAGGGCTTCCCTAGCAGGGATAGTACCCTTTGCAGCCAACCACAAGGTTCGAGGAACTACATTTTTCTTACGCGAAGTTCTTGCTGTAGGACGCGTTCTGCTTATCGAACTTGGCCAGGACGTCGGCGTTCCTCTTCGGGGTGATGAGGCTCACGACGACGAACAGCACGAGGTTGACTATCAGCGAGAATAGTCCCGAGTGCATCCCCAGCGGAGCCTTGATGCTGGGGACGAAGGTGAGCAGGACCAGGATCCCGACGCCCGCGAGGAGGCCAACCACGGCGCCGGTCGTGCTGGAGCGTTTCCAGAAGAGGGCGCCGGCGGTGGGGATGAATACCTGGGCGGTTCCGCTCAACGCGACGAGGCCGATGGTGACGAGCAGGCCGGGAATGAACACCGACATGAAATAGGCGATCAGCGCGAATATCAGGATCGCGATCCTGCCTACCCATACGAGAGCTTTCTGGCTCATGTTCTTGTTGATGTAGCGCTGGTGGATGTCGACCGTATAGACGGCGGACATCGAGTGGATCTGCGAGTTGGCGGTCGACATCGCGGCCGCGGCGCCGCAGGCGCAGATAAGCGAGGCGAGGGCGAACGGAGCGTGCTTGAAAAGCATCACCGGCAGGATCGTGTCGGCCTTCTTGAGGCCGGGCTCGAGGATGATGCCGACGTTGCCTACGAGCATCGAGCCGATGTACGCGATCGCGGCGAAGCCGAGCAGGAAAGGCATCAGGTTGAAGAGCCTCGAGGACTTGACCGAGTACATCCTCGTCCAGAGCTGGGGACCCATGAAGGCTCCCAGGGGGGTAAGGATGAACATCGACACCCAGAGCATGTACGTCGAGCTCTTGGTCGGTCCGGGAAGCGTCAGCGCCTCGGGCATGGTCTGCTTGAGAGTCTGGAACAGCTGGGTTGTTCCACCGACCTTGGCGGCCATGTAGAAGCCGGCGAAAATCATGCCGAAGAACAACAGGATGCCGTAGAAGATATCGGTCCAGGCTACCGCGCGCAAGCCGCCGGCCCAGACGTAGATGACTATGACTGCGTAGAAAAGCAATCCGCCAATCTTCCACGGGACCATGCCGCCGGTCGCGACCTCGATCAGGTAGGCGCCTCCGGTAAGCTGGATCTGCAGGTAGGGGAGGGTGAATACGATCATTATCACCGCTATGAGGTTGGCCAGGAATTTCGAACCGTACTGGTCGCGGAAGAAGTCGGAGGGGGTGATGTAGTTGTTCCTCTTGCCGAAGTACCACACCCGCTTGCCGATAACGAAGTAAAGGAGCCCGAAGAGCAGGTTCCACGCGATCGCCGTCCAGTAGACCGGTCCCTTGGAGTAGAAGTACGCGTTGGAGCCGAGGAAGGCGAACGCGCTCCACCAGGTGGCGGCGACGGTGAAGAAGACCGCGATCGAGCCCATCGCGCGGCCCTGGACGAAGAAGTCCTCGGTGGTTGGTATAGATTTCTTGCCGGCTACCATTCCCATATACAGGGGGATGAGCATGAACGCCGCGAGTATTACAAAGGCTGTGATGTTCTGAAGCATTGTCGGTTCCTCCTTTTCCTAATCCTGCGCGTCGGGATTCTCGACGAACGAGGCGCCCTTGCCCCAGTTGGTCTTGTAGCCCACGAACAGGATGACGCACATGAGAGCCCACATGATGACCGTGAACCCGTAGATGAACGGCATGCCGAAGATCATCGGCTCGATGCGGTTGATGAAGAAGACGCCCGGAAATTCCATGATCATGAAGCCTATGACCAGCAGAACCCAGATCAACGTCCGCAGGGGATACCTCTTCTTTGCAGATTCCATGTTTCCCTCCTCAGCTGAATCGCTCTCCGCACGATGGCGGAATAGCCTGATATATGGGCGTACCCGTTCTTGACGGGTCAGCTTCCTGTGTATACGCGCCGGCCTCCCAGCCATGTGCCGAGCACGCGGAGAGCCGAGAGCCCGAACGGGTCGACGGTGCACGGGTCGCCGGAGAGCATGGCGAAGTCAGCCAGCATGCCGGCTTGGATCGCTCCCTTGATCGTTTCCTCGTGCGTGGCGTACGCGCTGCCCCGGGTGTAGATACGCAACGCTTCCTCGGCGCTTATCTTTTGTTCGAGCCCGACGGGAGTCCCGTCAGAGCTCGTTCGCGTTACCATCGCCTGCAGCGCGATCATCACGTTTGCCGTGGCGCAGGGATTGTCCGAACTGCCGGCGACCGGGATGCCGTGGTCGAGGAAGGAGCGGTGCGCGAACATCATGGCTGTCCGCTTGCCGTACGGACCCATCTTGTCGCCGTGCTCGTAGACGTACGTTGAGAAGGGGAGCACCACCACGCCGAGCCCGCGTAACCTCTCGAGGAGGCGCGGTGTGACTACGGTGCAGTGGGCTATCCGGTGACGCCTGTCCGGGGCCGGCACGGCCTCTTGGGCCTTCTGGTACGCGTCGAGCACCATCTCTATCGCCTTGTCGCCGTTGGCGTGGATCTCCATCTGGAAGCCCGCGGCGTGGGCTTCCATCACCAGGGCTTCGATATCCGCGGGGCTTTTGGTCGGTATGCCGAAGTAGCCTGGCCTGTGCCCGTATTCCTCCGAAAGCCACGCGGTGTGCCCGGCTATCGCCCCGTCGGCGAAGCTCTTGATGCCGCCGAGCCTGAGCATCGGATCGCCGAAGCCCGTCTTCAATCCCGCAGCCTTCATGCGCGCGAGGTTGGAGTCCAGCACTATCATGTTCACCCTGGCGTTGAGCACGTTGCGGCGCCGGGCTTCCTGGTAGGCCTTGATCTCCGGAACGCCGACGAGGGCGTCGCCGACGCTGGTGATGCCGGCCGCGTTGTACTCGGCGCAGGCGCGCGCGACGGCGGTGACCAGCTGGTCGTCGCTGTAGGGCGGGACGAACGAATCGTCGCTCCCCATACCGGTGACGAACAGGAAGTGGGCCTCTTCCTTGCAGACGCCGGTCAGGACGCCCCGGGCGTCGCGCTCGAACTCGCCGCCGAAGGGGTCGGGTGTCTCGTTGGTGATGCCGGCGAGTTTGAAGGCTGGCGTGTTGACGACACCGATATGGCAAGTCTGCGAGCGCAGGTGCACCGGATGGTCGGTGGTCGCGAGGTCGAGCTCCTCTCTGGTCGGGTGCCGTTTCTCCGCCAGCTTGGCGAAGTCGTAGCTACCGGCGAGTATCCACGAGCCCTTCGGCGTCCTTCTCGCCTCGTCACGGATGAGCGCTACGATGTCGGCAATCGAGCCGACCTTGGCGGGGGAACAGTCGACCTGCAGGAGTTGCTGGCCGCGGAGCGAGAGCGGGTGGCAGTGGGCGTCGTTGAAGCCGGGGACCACGGTCCGGCCTTCGGCGTCGATGACCTTTGTGTCGGGACCACGGAGATACCCGAGGCTGTCACGGTCCCCGGTATCGATGAAGGCGCCGTCCTTGACCGCGAACGAGTCGCATACCGCGTTCCGGTCATCGAGGGTTCTCACTTTAGCGTTCACGACCATCAGGTCTGCATGGATCATGCCTGTCAGACAAGCAATAATCATGCCAAGAAACGCTTTATGGATTTGCTAGTAATTAATTATATATGTGACAATGGAATAACAGAAGACTATGCCGAAATTCCCTTCAAGTGCCGGATGTCATCACGACATGCAATTGGTCATGATCATGACAAAACGCATACCCGCCATTCCATTTGTCATGGTTCCGTTTCCATCTCCCTGCCCGGATCGATGGCCCTCGACAGGCGCTTGCTCAGGGCCGACTGCGTGATGCCCAGCAACCTGGCGGCAGCGCTGATGTTGCCGCCTGTCCGTTTCAGCGATTCACGGATGAGCAGTTCGGACACCTCCCTGAGAGTCGGCAAGACCTCGGGAAAGCGCATCGAGGCCGTTCTGTCCCTGTCGCCGCCTTCCGCTCCGTCGGATTGCCGGACGAGCGAGTCGCGAACTCGCGGCGGCAGGCGCGACAGCTTGAATACCGGTTCCTGCAGCCTGCCGACGCAATCGAATACGATCGATTTGAGTTCCCTTATGTTGCCGGGGAACGTCGACGCTTCGAGCGCAGCGTAGACCTCGTCGGCTACCTCCGGTTCGCTCTTGCCGAATTCTGCGCACGCCTCGGAGAGGAATTGGCTGAAGAGTATTGAAATGTCGCCGCTCCGTCCGCCGAGCGGCGGCAGTTCTATAGAATGGGATGCCAGCCGGTAGTATAGGTCAGAGCGGAACGTTCCCGAACCGGCTAAATGTTCGAGGGTCTTGTTCGTGGCCGCGACGATGCGGCAATTCGCTTTCTTTAGTACATCGGATCCCAGCTGGTAATATTCTCCGTTGTCGATGAGCCTGAGCAGTTTCACTTGCGTCTGCGTTTGCAGGTCCCCTATCTCGTCGAGGAAGAGGGTACCGCCCGCAGCCGTCTCGACCAGGCCCTTGCGTGCCTCGTCCGCGCCCGAGTACGCGCCCTTCCTGTGCCCGAACAGCGCGTCGGTGAACATCGTGTCGTCGAGCCCCGCCACGTTGACCTTGACCATGGGGCCCTGCCGGCCGCTCAGAACGTGGATGGCCTCGGCCAGCAATTCCTTGCCCGTGCCGGTCTGGCCGACGACAAGGATGGTCCTGGCCGTCGGAGCGACCGTCTCGGTGTATCGGAAGACCGCTTCCATCGCCGGGCTCCGCGTCACGATAGCCTCGAAGGCTTTGCTGTTCTTGATCGAAGGGGACAGGATTTTCTGCTTGAGGACAAGGTTTTCGTCGGTCAGCGAGACGAACTCCAGTGCCCGCTTGACCGAGGCGGAAAGCTCGGCGTTGCTGATCGCCTTGACGAGGTAGTCGAAGGCCCCCTGGCGCATGCACTCGACCGCGGTCTCGACCTCGTTTATTCCAGTGACGATGATAACCGGCAAGCCGGGGTGGAGTCTCTTTATCGCCGGAAGCAATTCGGTTCCGGACACATAGGGCATTGTCAGATCGAGGATCACGACGCTGCACGGCGTCTCCGAGAGCAGTCCGAGAGCTTTCCTGCTGTCGTTGCAGGTGATCACCTCGGGTATGCCCGCCGAGGCGAGAGCTCCCGAGATGCTTTCCAGGATGTACTGTTCGTCATCGATGACGAGCACGGGATTGCCTGGCGCCATTTGCCACATCTTTAGCTATCCTCCCGCGCTTCCGGAGCGATCAGCGGAATCGATACCGTGACCGTGGTGCCCGAGCCCGGTGTCGATTCGAATGCCATCGTACCCCCATGCTGTTCCACTATCTTCTGCGACACTGACAGGCCCAGCCCTGTCCCCCCCTTGTCGCGCTTGGTCGTGAAGAATGGCAGGGCTATCAGCTCGAGGTCGGCTTTCTCGATGCCGGTCCCCTTGTCGCTCACCTCGATGATGCCCAGTTTCTTGTTCGGCGATATCCGGGTGGCTATGGATATGGGTTGTAACCGGAGGGTTGTGGCGGCACAGGCATTCTGGATGAGGTTGATGACTACCTGTTCGAGCCTTTGCGCGCTGCCCATCACCATCGGGTCCAGCGGCTCCGTGTCGACGGTAAAGCGGTCAGTGGTATCCCCTATGAGACTGCCGCATAGCATTGTCGCCGAATCGACGATCGTGTTGAGCGCAACCTTGGCAAAGGCTTC
>CAZKJA010000262.1:0-5700 GCA_964552925.1 uncultured Treponemataceae bacterium | reverse complement strand
AGGCTATCAACCGCCCCCTACGGGCGGGAATACCGCGAGCATGTCACCCTCGGCCAGAAGGGAATCGGGTTGGGCGTGCCTGCTGTTCAAAAATAGCACCGCTGCCGCGGTGATGGCCACGCCGGATCGCGCCAAGGCATCTTGCACTTTAGAGCCGTCGGCCAAGTCGCATCGTTGAATGTCGAAACGTCCATCGCGCAATGATGCGAAAAGCTTGATTGTTATGTTAACCAATTAGCCGTATCCTATCATCGCCAGGAGCGAAATGCGCCTTGAGCAGCATATAGCCTTGCGCGGCGGGTTCCGAGCTGAAGCCCATGGGCAACGGGTTGCCTAGCGCCTCCGCGATGCGGGATTGTTCGAGCATGATGCCTTGGGCGAGCATCCCGGGGCTACGTTCGCGCATGACGGAGTTGAATAGCTTCACCCGCACGATACAGCGCTTTTCCCGGGCAAGCGTCTCAGGCTCCGCCTGGCCACCGTGGCTTATAGCCTCGCGGAAAGAAGCGTAGGGGCTATTCCTGCGCATGACCGCGCCGACGAGCCCGGGCATGGCAGCCGACAGCGATACGAGGCAACCGGGGCGTATGGCTGCCCCGTCCAGATCATCGACAGGCTTGTAGTCGAGGAATACAGTGCTTACCGCGCCTTCTATATACTCATCGCTCATGCCCAGCGAGCCGCGCATGAAGTCGCGCAGGCTCTGGCCCGTTAGGCCATAGAGGGCGAAGCCCTCCTGCACGAGGCCCGTAAGCCTCGCCCAGGAAGGTCCGCCCACGGCGGAAAAACCGTCTACCAATTGAATACCTGATCGAGCTCTTCGTCGCTTACAGTGAACGTTACCTTGTGGGGGTCCAACGATTCGCGCTTGAAGTAGGCTGGGAGCCTGTCCATCTCCTTGGTAAAGCCCGCGGCTTTGTTGAAGTCGCGTTCGGTCGTCAGTATGGACTTGCCGAGCGCGACCACGTCGTCACCGGTGAGCGAGAAGCCAAAGAAGGAGTTCAGGAGGTCGAGCATGGCCTGGAATGTCTCAGGCTGATCCAGTATGGCAAACGCTATGAAGAGGCACATGCCGGTGGAGTCAATGGCCGCGGTGGCTATCTGCAAATTGCGCGACAGTTCTATCTGGCCTTCGGGCTTCAATGGATCCACGAACCCGCCCACTTTGAGTATGTTTGTGGCTATAGCGTAGCCGGCGGTGTGGTCCGCACCCATCGGGCTCGTAGCGTAGGTGACGCCTATGCCCATGATTGCGCGCGGGTCGTAGGCGGGCATTGCCTGGCCTTTGACCACCGGCGCGCGTTCCAGGCCGAAGGCTTTGGCCGTAGCCGCCGCGCCGCCGCCTATGATGCGGCCGAGCGGGCTTCCCTTGCCCACTTCCTTGATAAGCTCTATGGCGCCGGCGGCGTCGCCGAATTTGAGCACTCCGGCATCCATGGCTATGGCTACGGTAGCTCCCATCTCTATTGTGTCGAGGCCGTAGTCGTCGTCGAGACGGTCGAGCATGGCTATCGTATCCATGTCGTCTATGCCGCAGTTGGCGCCATGGGCCCACACTGTTTCGTATTCAGGCTGCTTGGTGAGGTACTTGCCCTGCTTGTCGTTGTATATGCCCGAACACTGTATGACGCAGCCACGGTGGCAGCCGTGCGTGGGTTGTCCGCCCCGCGCTGTCATCGTTGCGGCGAAGCTCTCTCCCGATATTTTGGAGGCTCCCTTGAACTGGCCGGTCTTGAAGTTGTTGGTGGGGTAGCCGCCGGCTTCGTTTATTATGTTTGTAAGCACGTTGGTACCGTACGATGGGAGGCCACCGCCGGTTACCGCGTGTTTTTTAAGGCCTTCTACCCAAGCCTTGTTGGCCGCCTTGAATTTTTCCGGATCTTTGGGCTGGCGAGTTGCGGTGCCCGCGTCGTCCATGACAATGACCTTGATGCCTTTTGAGCCCATTACGGCTCCCACGCCGCCGCGTCCCGCGTGCCTCGTGGGGTGCATTTCCATATCGGTACAGGCTATTGAGGCCGCGGCCATACGGTATTCGCCGGCCGGGCCTATTGACAGGCAAGCCACCTTGTCGCCGAAGCGTTCCTTGATGCGGTCTATAAGGTCGTAATTGCCCAAGCCCTTGTAGGCTGCTGCGGATTCAATCTTGACGCCATCCTTGTTTATGTAGACGAGGTAGAACTGATCGTCAGCCGCCTCGCCTTCGAGGACGACTGCGGCATAGCCCAAGCGCGCCAGAACCTGCGCCGCCTGCCCGCCCGCGTTGGATTCCTTGATGCCGCCGGTAAGGGGGCTCTTGCAGCCTATGGAGAGGCGTCCGGATTGACCGGCAGCGGTGCCTGACAGTAGCCCGGGCGCTATTACTATTTTATTCTCCGGCCCGAGCGCGTGGCAGAGGGGCGGCACTTCTTTTGCGATCATATAGGAGGTGAGCGCGCGACCTCCCTTGCCGGCATAAGCGCCAACGGGCTCGGTGCTTGCCTTCGGCCCGCCGTTAGCGGCTACGTTGATTCGAAGTATTGTATCCATGATTGCTCCTTGGGTCTGGTCTGCGTACTACATAGCAGTAAGCGTGCCAGAGCCCCAGGGCAGGGGTGGATGCGGAAAACAGCAGAATATCACAGTGATTGCGGACGAATGCCTGCTCTGCTTTCATGAATCTGTAGCAATTATGGAACAATGGTCAATTATGGAACAGCGTGCTGGGAATAGAATGGTTCCATAATGGAACGGTCTTTGTCAGCTGAATGAACGATACGGTAGCGCTGCATCTTGCGATAGAGAGTGTTGCGGCCTATGCCGAGTCTCTTGGCGGCGTGGGACACGTTATTGCCAGCGCTTCTGAGCACGCTGCGTATGTGACTGGCCTCGGCATCCTCCAGGGTGGATAGCTCGTCTTGGCCTCCAGCACGCGGAAGGCTCGCCGATATCGCGCCATCCGCTCCCGCTTCATCCACTATATCCGTCCCATCCGTCGCGTCCGCCTGGCCGAGGCTCGGCAGACGCTCGGTATTGATTATCAGCTCGAGCAAATTCTCAAGTTCCCGTATATTGCCCGGCCAAGGCATCGAGCTCAGGGCGTCCATGTATTCCTGGCTAATGGGCACAGGTTTTTTATTGAGCTTCCTGGACAACTTGTCCATGTAGAGCTTCACAAGGATGGGAATGTCCTCCATGCGCTCGCGTAAAGGCGGCAGGCGTATCGGCAGTACATTGAGCCGGTAGAACAGGTCCCGACGGAAATTGCCGCGTTCCACTTCCTCCAGAAGCTCCTTATTGCTCGCGGCGATTATACGTACGTCCACGGGTATCTGCCTGCTCTCTCCAATCCGCTGCACAGTACCTTCCTCGATGACCCTGAGCAGGCGGGTCTGCAATTCAAGGGGCATTTCCCCTATCTCGTCGAGAAAAATCGTGCCGCCGTCGGCAATCTCGAAATTTCCGGCCTGGCCACCGCGCTTGGCGCCCGTGAAGGCGCCGTCGGCGTAACCGAAAAGCTCGGACTCTATCAAGGTACGCGGTATGGCGCCGCAATTGAGCGCGACGAAGGCTTCCTCCCTCCGAGAACTGGCGTTATGGATCGACTGCGCGAATATCTCCTTGCCCGTCCCCGTTTCACCGGAGAGCAACACCGTGGAGCGCGAATCGGCTATCTTCCTGGCGAAGTCGACAGCGTCGCGCAATCCTCGCGACGTACCATAGATTTTATCGAAGGTGTACAGCGCGCGGCGGCCGAGAATCTCGTTCGCGTGCTTCCGCACCTTTTTCACGTCCTTGAACACCAGGATGAGCGCGTAGGGGACTCCCGAGTCCCCTACGATAGGGTAGGTTCCAAGATTGAAATAGAGCTTGTTGGAGCGGGCGTTGACGAGCACGTCCTCGTTCATTACCTCGCCGCCCGCCAGCACTGTCGCCCTGATGTCAGGCCAACGGGTGAGGACTCCCTTGAGCCCGAGGCGCTTGAACTCGTCCTGTGTATAACCGAACATCTCGAGGGCATGGCGATTGACCGAGAGCACCTCGCCATCGAGGTCTGCGGACGCGATGCCCGCGGTAATCGAATCGACGAGGGTTTCTATGAAACGCCCCTGCCGGGTGATCGCCTCGTTGCGTGCGTTGAGCACGAGGGTCTTCTCTATCGCGTTGACGGCTGCCACCACCATTCCAAGGGTATGAAGATGCACGCTGTCCTTGCTGCCGGTAAGGTCGAGCGAACCGATCAGCCTGCCTTCCGGGTCCCGGATTGGCGCGCCCGAGCAGGTCCACCGGTGGTATGCCATTATAAAGTGCTCTTCGCCCGATACCTGTACGGGGCGCTCCTCGGCCAAGGCCGTACCCATCGCGTTGGTGCCGATGCTGCTCTCGTCCATGAAGGCGCCGGGTACCATGCGGAGCTCGAAAGCCTGCTCGAGGATGGCGTCGTCGCCTATGACCGAGAGGATGCACCCTCCCTCGTCGGTCAATATCGCGAAGAAACCCGATCCTCGCAGAAAGTCGCAAAGCTGGCTGATGAAGGGTTCGGCGGTAATGATGAGTTCGCGTCTGGCCGACAGGCGCTCGGCCAACTCGCTACCGCAGAGTATGCGGCGGGAGAAAACGCGGTCCGGTTCTATCCCGTAATCCTCGCAACGACGAAAACCACGCTGTATGTAATCCTTGCCCGCTTCAAGTTGCGCATCGGCCATGGAGAGTCCTCCTTGCGTGAACGTCCATTGTACCAGCGCCAAGTGGAACTGTGTAGTCTTTGTTCGGTTAGTTCATCGAACCCTGGTGCTGAATAAAATATCTACCACTGGAGGTATATAGAATTTTCAACACCTACCAAGGATAGTATTTTTCGCCAGCAACCACAAGGTTCGATGAACTACCTTCAGCCTACGGCTTTGGCGCCCTCTTTGATCGCCTGCATGTTCATCGGAATGAACTTGTGCTTGGTCGCGGGGAAGAAGGTCTTGAGCACGGCCTCCAGCTTGTCGAGCTTCACGGCGCCGGTCGCCTTCGACAGGGCGCCCATCATAACCATGTTGGCGATCTTAACGTCGCCGAGCTGCACGGCTATGTCGTTGCACGGTACCTTGATGACGCGGACGTCCTTGCGCGTGGGCTCGACGTTGACAAGGCTCGAGTTGACGAGCAACAGGCCGTCTTTCTTGATCGTCGCCTCGCACATCGGCAGGGAGGCCATGTTCATGACGACGGCGCTGTCGGCGGACGTCACGAGCGGGCTGGCGATTTCGTCCGTCGACACAATGACGCTGGCGCGCGCGACGCCGCCGCGTTTCTCGGCACCGTAGAAGGGGTAGAAGGATACCTCGAGGCCTTCCTTCATTCCGCAATACACCCAGAGCTGGCCCAGCGATATGACGCCCTGTCCGCCGAAGCCCGCTATAAAGGTTTTCTCGGTCATTTCGCGGCCTCCTTGACAGTGGTGGACAGCTCGTCCTTGACGACGCCGAGCTTGTAGAACGGTATCATGTCGCTTTCAAGCCAGAGCACGCTCTCGACCGGGTCCATGCCCCAGTTGGTCGGGCACTGCGACAGGATCTCGACCATCGTGAAGCCCTCGCCGCGCATCTGCGCCTCGAATGCCTTCTTGATGTACTGCTTCGTCTTGCGGGTATTGACGGTGTTGTTCACGGCGCCGCGCGCCAGGTACTTGGTGCCGCCGAGCGTCGCGAGCATCTCGAGGACGCGGATGGG
>CAZKJA010000261.1:0-5717 GCA_964552925.1 uncultured Treponemataceae bacterium | reverse complement strand
GGGTTGCGCCGTCCTTAAAGGATATCGGGAGCAACGACTCCCGATATCCAGCGGGGCATCGCCCCGGAACAGGGGCGCCACGTGGTCGCAGTTCTCCGCAAATCCCTAGTACTCCTTCCTCCTCTTGCCGTTCCCCTGCTCCTGGCCGCCTGTATCGGGTGCGGCATGGAACCCGCCGCCAAAGGGGGAGTCGTCGTCATGTCGTACAATCTGCAGACGCTTTTCGACCCCGTCGACCAAGGAGGGGAGTACGCCGAATACAGCGTCGAAAACGGGGATTGGGACAAGGCGCGGTACGAGAAGCGGTTGGCGGCGCTCGCATCGGCTATCCTTGCCTCCACCGTGCCCGGCGGACAAGGAGCCCGCGGCGACAAAGGTCCCGACATCATCGTCGTCCAAGAGGCCGAGAACGAGACTGTGCTCCGCGACCTTGCCAAGGCCGTGGGCGAGTACCCGTACATCGTGGCGTCGCCGTACGAAGACGCCACCCTCGCGTGCGGCGTAATTTCACGGTTCCCGCCATCGTCGGCCAGGGCCCACCGCGTACGGCCTCCGGACGGCGGGCCGTCGTCGGTTCCAAGGCACATCCTGGAAATCGAGCTTGACATCGACGGGCGCAGGCTGCTCGTGATAGCCGCCCACCTCAAAAGCAAGCTCGGCGGAGCCGAGGAAACCGAGCCCGAACGCCGCGCCGCGGCGGACTTCATCCGCCTGCTCGTAGGCGCGCGGCTCAAGGATGAACCGTCGCTCGCTGTGATAGTCGCCGGGGACTTCAACGAGAATCCCGACGAGTACCTTCGAGTCGATGGCGCCTACCCCACGGCCTTGATGGCCCCGGACGCGGTCGAAGGCGCAAGGCTCAACCTTGCCGGTTCGGCGGCACAGGCATGCATCGATCCGTTGACGCTTTATTGCCCCTGGGATGAAGCTGGGGGGTACAGTTACCGCTTCCAGGAAACGGAAGAACGGATAGACCAATTGCTGATGTCGCCCGCCCTTGTATCCGGCGGCGACTGCCCGTTCGCGTTCTCCGCGTTCAGTTCCTCGCCTCCGGAGTTCCTTGTCGATGACTACGGAACGCCAATACGCTGGAACCAGGAGAACTCCAAGGGCTATTCCGATCACCTGCCGATACAGGCGCGCCTCTCCTTTTCGCCTTAGCCCGATTCCGCCGTGAGATATCCGGGTTAAATTTCCGCCTTGTGAGACAAGAGCCTGCCATTCGTGGTATAAAGACCGGATATGGAAGGCCGACCTCTGATCGCCCAGGGCGATCAAACCCTGCTGCTCGACGCCCACGACCCGGCCTTCGACGAGGCAAGGGCGGAGCTTTCGGCCTTCGCGACGCTGGAAAAGAGTCCCGAGCACTTCCACACCTACCGTCTGGACGCCCTTTCGCTGTGGAACGCGGCGAGCGCCGGGCTCGACGCGGACGCGGTGATGGCTACGATGGCCCGATGGACGCGCTACGAGTTGCCGCCTTCGATCGGTCAGTCGATACGGCAGACGATGGCCAGGTTCGGCCGCGTGGTGCTGGCGGAGGGCCCGGACGACAGGACGTTGCGCCTGTCCTGCGACGATCCCTTCGTCCGGGCCGAGATGCAAGGCTCACGGCGGCTGGGCAAGTACCTGGAGCCTGACGCAGACGGCTTCCTTGTGGCGCTCACCGAACGCGGCACCGTCAAGCGGGAACTTATAAAGATGGGTTGGCCGGCTCTGGACATGGCCCCCTTGGTCGACGGCGACGCCTTCCCGCTGGCGCTGAGGGACAAGCGCCTGAACGGATCACCTTTCAACCTGCGCGCCTATCAGGAGGATGCCGCGAGGGCGTTCGCCGGGCGCGGAGCCCCCGGAACCGGCTACGGCGTCGTAGTGATGCCCTGCGGCGCCGGAAAGACAATAGTCGGCATGGCCACGATGGCGGTGATCGGCCGCAAGACGCTCATAATCACCACGAACGTAGCGGCGGTCCACCAGTGGATGGACGAACTGCTGGACAAGACGGACGTCTCCAAGGACGATCTCGGGGAATACACGGGCTCTGCCAAGGATGTCAGGCCTATCACGATAGCGACCTACCAGGTTCTCACCTGGCGGCCGGACAAAAATTCGGACTTTCCGCACTTCGACCTGTTCCGCAGGGAGAAGTGGGGGCTTATCATCTATGACGAGGTGCACTTGCTGCCGGCTCCCGTGTTCCGCGTTGTCGCCGAGATCCAGGCCATCCGCCGGCTGGGCCTGACGGCGACGCTGATACGCGAGGACGGCCTGCAGGAGGACGTCTTCAGCCTGATCGGTCCCAAGCGCTACGACGTCCCCTGGAAGGAACTCGAGGCCAAGGGCTTCATCGCGGAGGCGTTCTGCCGGGAGATCCGGGGACCGATGTCCGACACCGAGAGGATGCGCTACGTCGCCTGCTCGACGAGGGAACGGCACCGCGTAGCGGCGGAAAACCCCCTGAAGGCGCGGGTCGTGCAGGAATTGATAGACAACCACCCCGACGACCTCGTGATGGTGATAGGCCAGTTCCTCGACCAGCTTCACGAGCTGGCCAAACAGCTGCGCGCGCCCTTGATAACGGGGGCGACGCCCAACCCCGAACGCGAGCGGATCTACGCCGACTTCCGGGAAGGCAGGGTCAGGATCATCGTCGTGTCCAAGGTCGCGAACTTCGCCATAGACCTGCCCGACGCGTCGGTCGCCATCCAGGTTTCAGGCACCTTCGGGTCGCGCCAGGAAGAGGCGCAGCGGCTCGGCCGCATCCTTAGGCCCAAGGCGAAGAATTCCTACTTTTACTCAATCGTGTCACGTTTCAGCATCGAGGAGGAATACGCCGACAACCGGAGGCGTTTCCTGACCGAGCAAGGCTATCGATACACAATCGAAGCCTGGGAGGAATCGGAATGGGTCCAGACAAACTAGGCCGCTGGCGGGACGCGCTAATAATCGATCGCGACAATACCCTGATCGAGACGGCGCGCCGCTGGATCGGGGAGGTCAAGACGCCGTTCAACAAGCACGAACTCGTCGCGCGGCTGGAATCGTTCCTGCGGAGACAGAGCACGACCGACGCGATGATAGGACTGCTCGACCGGCTGGACCGGCGGGTCGTCGCCCTAGCGCTGTATTCCGGACCGACCGCGCAAGCCGGGATAACGTTCAACGACCTCGTGGAGCTCGCCTCGGATGATTCTTCGAACCAGTCGGCTACTGGCTTGCGCATAAGGAACCTCCGGGAGCGGCTCGTCCTGTACGCCTATAAAGGGGATCGCGGGGTCGAATACATCCACGTCGTCCCACCCCTCGTGCCGAGACTGCTGGCCGAGCTCGCGCCGTCGGACGCGCTAAGCTCTGTCAATCCGGCAGAAGGGCCGCCGGCTGACGATCCGCTGGCGATGTTCTGCGCGCTCGTCTCGGCAAGCGCGCACGCGCGTCCCGCGTTCAAAGGGCGGCGCGAACCCAGTAAACGGCTGATCACCCTGCTCGAGGGGGCCGCGCCAGTGCTCGCGGCGGACCGCGACCGCCTCGCGGTATTCATGGACGCGCTGACGGTGTGCGGCGTGCTGGGCGAGGGTAGCGACGGGCACCCCTCGGTCGATCCGAGACGTTTCGTGCGTTCGTGCGGACAAGCCGGCGAGGCAGCCGTATTCGTCCTGGCCGCCGGAACGATCGCCGGCAAGACGATCGACAGGCATTTGGCCGCGGGGCTCCTGCGTACGGTCATCGAATCATTGCCGCGACTTGTCGCGTTCACGAACGCCGACGCGCGCCGTATAGTGTCGATGGCGGCCCGCCGGTATCTGGAACGGGAAGCGGTCGCGGGGGACCAGGCTGCCGTCGCCGCGCTCGATCGGGGGGTCGCCGGCATTTCAGCGGCCGTCTCCGAGGCGTTGAGCGCCTTGGGCATTCTTGTCACCGGCGCCGATGGCCTGATCCGGGTCGCGGGGGAACCGTTCGCCGCCCGTACGGCAAGCCGGCAGAAGTCCGTGATAGTCGAGGAATCGCACGAGATCCGCATCCTTCCGGAGGCGGACACCGCCGCACGCGCGTTCGTATCGGTCGTCGCCAGACTGGACCGCACGGGATTGGTATGGTCGGCCACGCTCGACAAGAACGCGGCGAAAACAGCCTACGCCTACGGTTTCACCGCGGAGGAGATCATCGCGAGGCTGGAAGAATTGTCAGGCATGCCCCTGCCGCAGAGCGTGCGCTTCTCGCTCGACGCATGGGAAGCGGAAGCCTCGTCAGCGCGGGTCCGCTTCGGGGTAGTGGTCGTGCTCGACGGCCACCTGTCCGGCGTGCTGGAACATTCGCCCAAGGCAGCCGGCATCGTCACGGAAAAGCTCGCGGACGGCGTGTACCTTCTGGCCGCCGCCGATGGGGCGGATGCGGAGCGCTTGCTCAGGAGCGTCGGAATTGAGGTCGACCTCAGGTCGGCACCGCCGCACCCCGATGAGATTGCCTTGGGCGAGCTGTGGAACGAACCCGCCTCGTATATGGAGGCGCTTCCGCCTATGGAAACCCTTGCATTCCTGCCGCTCGCGGCTACACTCGAATCAGGGGACGCGCCGCTCGTCTCCCGCCTGTTGTCGGCCCTCGGGGGGATGCAGCTTTCGCCTGCCGACAAGTCGGATCTGGAAGACCGGATACGGGCCCGGCTCATACTAGACGAGGACCAATTGGTTAAACCGGCGCCGGTGATCGATGGTACCGTGGCCGGAGCCCTCGATTACCCCGGGAAGCTCAGGTTGATCGAGCAGGCGATGAAGGACGGCGTGGCGGTGGAACTAGCGTACACCGACGATGCGGGAGCCCAGGCCAGGATCTCCGGCATCCCCAGGGACATACGCAGGACGCCGGCGGGTACCGTCGTCCAATTGTCAACCGAGGGGGGTGACTCCCTCGTCGTAGCCGTCAGCGCCATAGAAAGGGCGAAGCGGCTGCGAAGCATTCTTTTTGGAGCATACAATGACCGCTAATAAGGATTACGACGCCGGGCAACTAAAGCTGGCAGTATTGATTGACGCCGACAACACGCAGGCGAAAATAACAGAAGGCCTTCTCGCCGAGGTGGCGAAGTACGGCATAGGGAGCGTCAAGCGCATCTACGGGGACTGGACGACGACCAAGCTGACGCAATGGAAGGCAATGCTGCTTGAGTACGCGATCCAGCCGATACAACAGTTCGCATACACCACCGGGAAAAACGCCACCGACAGCGCGATGATAATCGACGCGATGGATATGCTGTACACGGAGAAACTCGACGGTTTCTGCATAGTGTCGAGCGACTCGGACTTCACGCGCTTGGCGGCCAGGATGCGCGAGGCGGGCAAGCTGGTGCTTGGTTTCGGCGAGCGTAAAACGCCCAAGCCATTCGTCGCCGCCTGCGACAAGTTCATATACACAGAGATCCTCCGCGAACCGGTCGAGGAGGAATCGACGGCGAAGGGCGAGCCAAAGCGCAAGGCGACAACGCAGGACCTCAAGATCGACAAGAAGCTGAAAGCGCTGCTCGGTGACGCCGTGGAGGATTCCGCAGACGAATCGGGCTGGGCCTACCTCGGGCCGGTCGGGCAATACGTCGCCAAGCGGCAACCCGATTTCGACCCACGCAACTACGGCTACCGAAAGCTGGCGGAGCTGATCAAGTCGTGCGGCTGGTTCGACGTGGAGGAACGCTCGAGCCCGACCGACACCGGCAAGCAGATATACAT
>CAZKJA010000260.1:0-5737 GCA_964552925.1 uncultured Treponemataceae bacterium | reverse complement strand
TTTGTCGCCGGGCTTAAGGTGGACTCTATACGCCTTGGCGCCCGCGATCAGTTCTATCCACTCGATGTAATGTTTTTCCTCCATCGGATGAGCCACCGAGCCAACTGTCACCTTCCAGCCACCGCTTACCTTCTGGACAACCGGGACATGCTTTTCCTTGGCTCCGTCGCTGGTGTTTTCCTTGAGGAGCTTCATGGGCTCGCCGCAGCATACAAGCTCACCATCGCCCACATGGAGCAACTCCACGATGTTTCCGCATTTTTCACATTTGTACACATCAAGCGTTTTCATATTCACTCCTTACCAATTCTCGGTGAGTATCTCGAAATACGGCTGGGGATGGGCGCAAGCCGGGCACATCTTCGGAGCCTCGAGCGCTTCCATGATGTAGCCGCAATTCCTGCACTGCCACATAACCGCTTTCTCACGCTTGAACGCCTTGGCTTTGTCGACATTCACTTTCAAGGCCTCGTAGCGCTTCGCATGCTGTTTCTCCGCCACGGCAATAGACTCGAATACGGTAGCGATGGCATCGAAACCTTCGGATCTGGCGATTTTCGCGAAGCCTGGATACATCTCTTTCCACTCGTAGTTTTCACCACCGGCGGCTTCGAGCAGGTTTTCCGAGGTCGTTCCAACAGGGCCGGCCGGGAAGGTTCCGGTTATTGTGATAGTGCCGCCCTCCATAAACTTGAACAGGCGCTTGGCGTGTTCCTTCTCCTGGTTGGATGTCTCTTCGAAGATAGCAGCTATCTGCATGAATCCTTCGTCGCGAGCCTTGCTCGTAAAGTACGTATATCGGTTACGGGCTTGGGATTCGCCTGCGAAGGCCGCCATCAGATTTTTTTCTGTCTGGGTTCCTTTGACGCTTTTCATTCCTTTTCCTCCATAATTGAGATACTACGCTCCAAGACGCCGCGCCAGATCATCGACACGTCGGCATACCTGGTTCCCCAAAAAAGGGACGAATCCCTATCGGCTGGTAATTGTACCCGAAAATAACGAAAGACGCAAATATTCATAGCCTCCGGCGGGTCGCATCAGGTGAACGTGCGCCCACTGCAGTGAAATGGTCGGGGGCAGCAATGGGAGCTACAAATTTCTTGTACGAGCAGGACAGCGATGGCTATACGGGAACGCCGGACATCCGGGAACGGCTCGCGAAAGCGGGCGCGCCGACAATCGCCGACTTCGAGCTAGTCGCCGCGATACTTGGCACCGGTACGCGCGACAAGGACGTCAGGCTTCTAGCGGCAGAAGTGTTGGAAAAGTGCGACTTCAGCGCGGGTGTGCCTACCGTTGACCGACTGACGCTGGTACCCGGACTCGGACAAGCCCGGGCATGCCGTATCGCGGCGGCCCTCGAGCTCGGCAAGCGTTTTTTCGGAGTCCGGGAGCGGAGGGTCAGCTGCCCCGAGGACGCTTGGCACCTGGTCCGCCACTTCGACGACAGAAAGCAGGAACGTTTCATGTGCTGCACACTGAACGGCGCCCACGACGTCATCGCCGTGCGCGTCGTCACGATAGGCCTGGTCAACAGGACAATAATACACCCGCGTGAGATTTTCTCGGAGGCGGTGGCCGACCGCGCCAGCGCGATCTTCGTCGCCCACAACCACCCCTCGGGCCGCCTGGAGCCTTCGCCGGAGGACAAGGAGATAACCGAGCGTCTCAAGGATGCGGGAGGCGTCCTCGGCATTCCCCTCCTCGACCACCTCATTTTCTCGCATGAAGCGTACCTGAGCATGGTCGAGTCGGGGATGATGGAGCCGAAAGTACAATAAAACAGGAGCGGTTCATTGGTTATACATCCAATCTTTGCACCTGCCGGTTTGAAAAAGCACCCTAAAAGGTGTAAAATATTTTGAGTGGGAAACAGCTTATAAAACTGCTTGAGAAACATGGCCGGGAACTAGATCGGGTATCTTCGAGCCATCACATCATGAAACGCGGAAGAACAACACTATCGGTACCGGTACACGGCAACCACGATCTGCCGACCGGCATAGCACATAAGCTCCTAAAGAAAGCTGGATTGTTATGAATTATATGTATCCGGCCATGATCTCACATGATGAAGACAAAGTTTTCTCCGTCGAATTTCCCGACTTGAAGGGATGCATCACATTCGGGAAAACCTATGATGAAGCACTTTTCATGGCCTGCGACGCGCTTTCGCTATATCTGGAATCCCTCATCGAACGTAAACTTATTATACCGAAGCCAACCGACATCCCCGGGACGATTTCAATCGAACCTCGGGCGAGTGTCTCCTTTGCTTTATGGCTTCGCGCTAAACGGAAAGAATCTGGCATGACCCTGACCGAAACGGCAGAAAAACTCGGCGTCAGATACCAAGTCTACCAGAAGCTGGAAAACCCCGCGACCGCCAACCCCACGCTCAGGACACTTAAAAAACTGGAAAAAGTCTTTGGGACGGAATTGGTGAGGGTGTAAGGATAATCGGGCGAAGGTTACTTGGGATAACCCTGCTCGATCGCGCGTATCGTATCGTACAACATTCGGTTGACCGGCACCGGCACGCCGGTTTCAAGCCCGAGCCGGATCACCGTGCCCGAGAATAGCTCAAATTCGGTCTTGCGACCCGCCTCGACATCCTGGAGCATCGCCGACTCCATTACCCGCTGCGCTTCCGGCACTTTGTCGATCGCCTGGGGAAGGTGCTGTCCTTTCACCGCGACTATGACAAGCCCGGGCTTTTCTCCAGATTCAACTTCCCTGCCGGGCATTCTACCAAAACGCACCGCTATCTGACAGGGAGTCTCGTCGCGCTATTCTGACCGGACACCTGACAGGAGGGGGACTGCATCCGTGTCTCCCCCGGCGATCTTGAAAAACGATACAGTATCGCGCAGGGTCCTCGCTTGCCACAACGGCAAAACCCTTCCCCAATTCCCCGGCACGAGCGGCCTCTATGGCAGCGTTCAAGGCGAGGAGGTTGGTTTGCCGGACCGACTCGCCCCCCTTGGCGCCATCCTGCACGGATTCGCTCGCTATCCGCCCGGTTTCAATCGCGTTGTCGGCTTTCTGTCGAATGCTCGATACCATTTCTTCCATGGAGGATGACAATTCCTCGACGTTCGCAGCCTCCCTGGCAAGGATGTCATCAAACAATCCTGCTCGATAGAAGCATAATCCATACTATTTCACTCTGCAATCAATAGCGGTCTCGAGTTCAAGCAATGTCATCCTTGACCAGATAAATGGCAGGCAGGCTCGCCATCGTGACTATACCCTTCACTATCACATTGAACCAGAAGATCTGCCACACCTCGGCCGCGGGCATACCGAAGCCGAGCCCGAACGCGAGCCACGAGAAGATAAGACTGTCGACCGGCACGCTGGCGGCGTTCGATGCAAGCACGCGCATCCACTGGAATCGGGTCGTCACCCTTGTCGTCCATATGTGGTACACCTCGGTATCGATCAGCTCGCTGGCTACTTCAGCGATTATGCTCGCGACGACGATAGTCCACGCGGGCGATAGCACGCGGGCGAAGGCTTCGTTCATAGTCACCGAAGCGCCTTCCCATGCGGCCCAGGAAGAATCCGGGGGGAGCACGCTTACAAGCCAGAAATAACCGGCCATTACCACGTTGACGCCGGCCGCGAGAAGGATAGTCGTACGGGCGGCCAGCTTGCCGAGCCGCTTGTGGATCATATCGCGGATCGTAAACGTTATCGGGTAGATGAACGTACCCGCATCCACGGCCCAGCCCGCCAGGCTTGCTATCTTGAGGCTTCCGATATCGGAAAGCATCTGGGCAGCGACATACATACCGACCAGGACAATCGCAGCGCCGGCCACGGGAGCCGACGAATCCCGCCTCTTTATCATTCCTTCTCCTGTACGGGGATAGCTGCGTCCTTTTGCCGGACTTTACCGAAAATACCCTTGAACAATTCCCCGACCGCGTTCCTCCGCGGAGCGATCCGAACCCCCGTGAAGGCCGTCACATCCTTCTCGCTCCCTACGCACAGGAAGATGTCCCCGGCTTGCATCACATATTGAGGCTCGAAGTAATCATAGTCATCTTCGTCGGCTTTCCGGATGGCGATAACATTGATACCCTTGTTCTTCCTGAAATTGGCTTGTATCAGGGTCTGTCCGACATACGGCGTCGGGATTGTAAGCTCCGCCAGGACGAGGCTCGGGCTTATCGCCATCAACGACAGCAATGAACTCGACACGAGCATCGGTACGATCTTGTTCGCGGCCTCGAGGGCAGGATAGACGATCCTGGTCGCGCCCACGATCTGGAGGATTTCTCCCCTCTCCTCGGCATCGGCCCTGACAATAATCTGGCGCGCGCCCAGTTTCTTGAGCGCATTCGTGACGACGATCGCGGCTTCGATATTGTCGCCGACATCGACAATCGCGATATCGATGGCTTCCGGGATGATCCTCGTCAACGCTTCAAGGTTAAGCGCATCGGCTATGAACGACTTGCCTGCCAGATCCTTGTATTTTTCGACTATCGCCTTGTCCTTGTCGATTAAAATAATCTGATCGGTGGCCTCGGCCAGCTTCTCGAGTACCCGGACCCCGAAGCTGCCTAGTCCTACGATCGCGTATTGTCGTGACATGAAAGCCCTCCTAGCCGATCAACAAGTTCTCTTGCGGGTAGTCAGCGAATCTCTCGACACGGTTATTCGATCGGTTAATAGCCATGGCAAACAACCCGACTCTGCCTATGAACATGATCGCGATAATGACCAGCCTGGATACCGTACCGAGTTGCGCCGTGACACCCCTGGACAAACCGACGGTACCGAAAGCCGAGACGGTCTCGAACAACAGATCCCCGAAAGCCACCGACTCGCCTTCGAGAATCAGCAGGACGACGAATCCCGTTCCTATCACGATACAAGCCTTGATCATAATCGAGAATGCCCTCGCCACCGCACTCGAGGACAGCGCCCCGCCCCGGTACGATACGGATCCATCGTCTTCCTGCCCTCCGAATGCCGACAGGAGCGCCATGAATAGCGTAGTGGTCTTTACGCCTCCGGCAGTCGATCCCGGAGAACCGCCTGTGAACATCAAGACGATTACCACGACCATCGATGGCAGGCTCAAAGCCGCCTGCGGGATAGTGTCGAAACCGGCGGTCCTCGGAGTGATGGATTGGAACAAGGCCGCCAGGAGTTTACCTGGGACGCTCAAGGATGCGTAGGCCTTGTCGTACTCCAGTATATAGAAGATCGCCATTCCGACCAAAATAAGTATCGCGGTCATGCTCAATACGATCCTGGTATGGTACGTAGTGTGGCGCTTCGTGCGCATGAACACCTTGCCCAGATCCTGCATTACGACGAATCCGATGCCACCGGAAACGATCAAGCCGATCACCGAAAGGTTCACCAAGTAATCGCCGGTGAAACGATCAAGGCTATCGCTGAAGGTGGAAAACCCGGCATTGCAGAACGCCGAAACCGAATGGAAGAAAGCATTGAAATCATGCCCCATGACGCCCAAAACCTTGAAACGCGCGCGCAGGATCATGAATCCAAGCGATTCGATCGTAAAAGTTGTTATCAAGATACTCTGGATGATTCGCCGCGGATTGGTCTCGACCTCGTCGACATACATCTCCTTGATGATGCCCCTGTTGACCAAGGAAACGGTTTGCCTGGGAATCGCCACGTACAAAGTAGCGAATGTGACTATCCCCAGCCCGCCAGACTGTATGAGCAAAATGATCACGATTTGACC
>CAZKJA010000259.1:0-5791 GCA_964552925.1 uncultured Treponemataceae bacterium | reverse complement strand
GATCGGCGACCAGCGCCAGCGTTCCCTGAAGGAAAAGCTTGTCTCCCAGGTACTTGCCCGCCATTATCTCCGTGTCTTCAAGGTACTCCGCGAGGGTCATCTGGCCGCTCGTATTCGATGAGTAGGACAAATCGTACAACCAGCGTTGGAAAATCAGCGACTTGACCACGAACATGTCCAGTCCGAGCAAGGTTTGAAGGTTGCGCTCAAGGATTGACGCGACATCGAGCTGCGGTATCAGGTCGCTGTTTTCGACTATGACACGCCATGGATCGACCTCGCCGTCATCCACCCCGCCGAGCAGGTTGCTCGCGAGCATCGCCGTGATGTCGGTCTCCGACATGGCGGGCACAGACGACAACGAGAACGACAGATCGGACATCCTGCTGTCCCTTGCCCGCAATGTCACTATTACGTTGCCCGTCCTGGAACTGCTCCTGGTTTCCGCCTCGGCGTTGATCTTGGGATCGAATTGGCCGGCATCCTCGTCGAATTCGATTGTAGCGCTTTTGAGGTAGAAATTACGTTGTATGTAGAAAACGCTGCCGCCGCGGAGGACCGTCGCGCCTTTGATATTGTAGTCACCCTTGGCCATGTCGAAAGTTACAACGAGCCGGCTCGACGGATCGGTCAAACCATAGATGATGGGCAGCTTCTTGTTCGGGAAATACGCCTTCACGCCCTTGCCGAAGGACAGGTCCAACGAGCCGGAGAAATCATTGTCCCAGGGTTCAACCGAGGCTGTCCTTACGACTCCCGTCGTGATCACGACATCGCCGGCAGACAGGAAGATGGATCCGTTGATTTTGCTCCGGTCGCGGTTGGCTTCGATCTGGAGGTCAGGTTTGGCGACGCCCTTTACCTCGAGGCCCAATAGCCGCGTCGAAACCGGTACGTTCCCGTCGTCATTGGTTTTTACCGACAAGCGTATATCGTCGGGTATGCCGCCATTCAGCGTGGACTCCAGCGACAAGACCACCGAGGCGTCAGCGCATGACAGGTTTGGCTGCAGGGTCTCCATAGTCCGGCCGTTGAAATACAAGGGTTCGACGAAGGGTCCGATCGGAGCGGCTACATAATCAGGAACCGACATGTACAGGTTTTTGAATTCAACGACGCCCTCTACCGTCGGATCCTTCAGCTTACCGCGGATCTTGATGTCGCCGGAGGCCGTGCCGGAGTCGGCCCTGACGATCGGGAGGCCGATCAGGTCGAACAGGAATGGCATATCAACGCTTGCGTTGCGTACATCAAGGCTTATCGACCCATCGCTTATGCGGCCGCCGGCATCGAACGATAGAGGCAGGCCCGGAGCAAGCCTGATGCTCAAATCCCCGGCGGACTTGAGCCCTATGTACAGCTCGCCTAGCGGCCCCAGACTCATATCCACATTCTTGCCCCGGCTCTTCGCCTGGAAGGGAATATCATCCAGATGGCTACCCTGCCACGATACGGATTCCAGGTTCCCCGCGAGCGCGTAGTCCTCGAAAAGCGCGCTGGCCTTCGTGCCGTGTGGCGCGTTCGATGTCCCGGAAGCCTTCACGGTTCCCGCGAACAGATTCTTGCCAATTCGCAATTCCATTTCCGATGAAAGTTCCATCACCGCATCGGCGACACTGTATGTGAGGGAGAGCTTGTCGAATTTCTGCTGTCCAAGGAGCAAGCGGGTATCGCTCAGCAGCACGGTTCCCTCCCTGTACGAGCCGGATCCGGAGACGACAGGCAAACCTTCGGCTCGTTGTCCACTGTTCATCGCAAAAGTGAAATCCGCGAGCGGTGAGTCGACACTACCCGTCAGCCTCGCATTGACATCGATGGAACCACGCAAGGCGGGGATCGCGAGCCTGGCCAAGGTGGCTTTCTGGAGTGAAACCTTGGCGTCGATATAGCCGTCGGACCTGTATTCGCCGTTCAAAGCGTACGATTCGCCCCCGGTTCCGCTTACCTTGCCGTCCGCTTTCACTTGAAAACCGTCGCGGAGGCTCCAGGTTACGTCCATCGTTCCTTCCAGAGACGAAGTCTTGTCGCGGAAGCCTAGCCGGCTGAACCTGCCGCCTGACTGGTCGAAGCTGCCGGCGATATCGATTGCCGGCAAAGGAAGGATTGTGCCCGGCGGTTGCGAAAGGGAAAGTTGCTCGACGACCAGGCTCCAGTCTTCAGCGGATACGTACCTGGCGGTGGTCGACGCCGACAGGAAGGAAACGGCGCCGAGAAATGGCAAGGGCATCTCGAGCACGGTCGCCGCTACGGCCAACTCCCCCTTTTCCGTCCTTGCCATGAACCGCAGCCCGTAATCGCCCGAGATTATCACGGCCCCGTCGATCGCGGCACCGCTGAGCCTGTACGGAATATCCCTCAGCTTGATGTCCGCCTCGAAACCCACGCCTTCGCCGGAACCATAATTGGCCGAGGCCGAGCCCTGCACTGTGTAGCCCGCGATCGTCGCGTCGATCGAGCGTATATCCAGCCGACCCCGTCCACCTGAGAGGCTGAGCACCCCGAAGCCGTCTATGAGACCGTCGTACACGACGAGCATTCCCGAGGAATTGAACGATACGGTCTTGTAATCGCTGTATACGGAAACATCCCCGCCGAGGCTCAATGGAGCCAGAAGGTTCGAGGCGGGCACACCCAGCAGGGCGTCCAGCGTGTCGTCGAATTCCCTCATGCTCGTCGAATCAAGCTTGACTACGGCTTCGAGGAACGGCTTGTCCCCAAATGCCGCAAGCCCTTCCACTACAAGCCTGGGGGCGAGCGACTCGGAACTTGCTTCGACCATTCCGGGCTCGACGCCAACTTTGTCGGCGGAATGGGGCGATGGCGTCGATGACGGCGTGTACGGCATCGCCGCATCGATGTAGAAGGAAGCCGAACCGTCGGAAAAATCAAGCGATACTATCCCGTCACGCAAGACGGCGTCGCCGATACGAAGCGATGGCGCGTACGCGAACCATGACGCGCCGGCGCCCGATATCTCGAACCGTGAAGACGTGCTGAGCGACGGCGAGACATTGTAGCTGAAATCGAGCGTGCCCCGCGCGCTTTTCCGTGCCGGGGATAGCGCTCCGACGAAAGCCGCCGACATCAAGTCGTTTTCGAACGAAGCGCGCCGGACATCGATGCCGTTCCACGATCCCTTGGCCGCTACATAAAAACGGGGATGGCTCCCGTCCTTGTCCGCGGGCACAGTGCCCACCGCATCGACGGCCAACTCCGTTCCCTCGGCCGTGAGGTCCGAACGCGCCGACAGCGAGCCCGCAACGCTGGTCCCGAACCACGTCGACAGCCATGCGAGCGAGCCACGCGGTTCGAACAGGGTCCGGGGACTCCAACCATCGAAACCAGCCTCCAGAGAGAGCTCGTCGTCGCCGAAGTCCCAGACTGCTTCGAGCTTCCGAAGACCCTTGCCCGGAGCTACCGACAATCGCGCCTTTTCCCCGTCAATGGAAAAAACCAGGCGCGTCCCGAGAAGCTTCCCCAGGTCTGAATCGGCGGACAACGTGGCGCCCGCCTCAAGCCCGAACGGCTTGAGCCTTATCGATGCCGAGCCGGAGAACGGCGCCCCGAGCCGGGACAGGCCCCAACGCCCGATCCGGTCGGAAGCGCCGGCGGTCCCGGCAACGCTTACGCCGAGGGTGCCGCCCTCGAGCACGACCAGGTCCGCAGCCTTTATGCGGGCATCGACGGACAGGTCCCCGTCGATATCAAGCCGCACGAGGGCCCTCCGCAACTCGACCACAAGACCCGTCGGCGGCTCTCCTCCGACGATGAACCTGTCAACGATGCGTTGGATGAGATCCTGCACCTCTTTTCCGGAACCCGCGAGTTCGAGGTCCTCCATACGCAGGCCACGGAGCTTGAAGACGCCGACGAGCGCTGCCTTGACGTCGTACCGAAGCTCGATGCTGGCAGCCCGGGCGCTGACCCGCTCACCGCCGCCTATTTCAACGGAATCGAACCGTATCGATCCGAAAATTCGGGGGGAGGCCGAACCATACGCCACAGTCAGCCCCATATCCCCGGTGAAGCTCCCGCTCCGCTTGCCGATCATCGAAACGACTGAATCCCGCATTCCATCCATGATGACCGGATACGCAAAGGCCCAGACCAAGGCGACGGCCAGGACGACGAGAATTGCGGCAAAAAATGGCGCGGGGGCTCGAAGCTTCACTACGACAACAGTACCACAGCGCGGGGTCTTGCGCCAGAATGAAGGGAAGGCTATGCTCCGTCCCCGATGGAAACCACACGGGAGATACTACGAGGATTCGTCGTGCTCGAAGGCCTGGACGGATCGGGTACCAGCACGCAGCTGGCTCGTCTGGCTAGACGGCTTGACGGCTTCGCGCTCGCGCACGAGGAGACCTGTGAACCTACCGACGGACCGCTTGGCCGGCTTATAAGGCAGGCGCTCTCGGGGCAGCTTTCCGTGCACCCCGGTACGGTGGCGCGGCTGTTCGCGGCGGACCGCGGCGAGCACCTCTTCGGCGCGAAAGGGATACTCGAACGAACAGGCGAGGGCGTCCTGGTCGTATCGGACCGTTACCTTTTTTCATCGCTTGCCTACCAGGGACTGACCTGCGGCCCATCATTGCCCGAGGCGCTCAACTCGGCATTTCCCCTGCCTGAATTGTTGGTGTTCTTCGACATCGAACCCAGGCTGGCGGCGTCGCGCCTCGCGTCCCGGAAATCGCTCGACATTTACGAAAACATCGAGTTCCAGACCCGCGTGGATGACGCGTACGGCGCCATCCTCGAGGCCTACGAGGGTTCTGGCATGCGGATCGCTCATGTCGACGCATCCATGGCGGAGGATGAAGTCGAGAAGGCCTTATGGGCCGAGATCGAACCTGTCGCGCTCCGCCGCGATCGACCCGCTTCATGAACCTGGCACATCAGCCGATATTGATGGTATATGAAGAGGATATCCGCGCTGCTTCTAATCCTCATGGCCTCATCGTCGTTCGCGTCAGCCTACCCCGTCTATTTCAAGGAGCAGTTCTACAGGCTCTACCACGTCCACTACATCCAGTATCCTGACGACACGATAGAGAACATCTACTGGCTGGAACAGGCGCAGAAGGCCGATTTTTGCAATCCCCTCTATGCAATGTCAGAAATAACCGACGAGCGTCACTGGGAGCGCTACCGCTACCTTTTCAACATGCACATAGAACTCAAGATGATAGAACAGCACCTGCGCCTGGGCTCCAAGTTCGACAAACAGGTCGCTTATTTTTTCAACGCGCCCTGGAAGCGCGAAAACCTGGAAAGCCTCGCGATAGCCGAGACGGCCTACAAGGCGGCCGCGACATACTGGAAGACGGCGAAGGAATGGGCTGCCAAGGCGAACGCCCTCCGGTGGATGCATCTGACCGATGTCCAGTTCTGGGAGGACGAAGCCTACAGGATAGCCGAGGGGGAACTCGATTACGGCCGCATCATCGAAAGGGAACTCGCGAGGCTGGCCAAGGTACGCTCCGCTTTCGAGGCCATGGACGAGGCGGGCTATTGATTTCCGCGGCGAAGGGTTCGGCGCTCCTTGTGACAGGCGGTGACGCTCCCCCTTTCTCGTCGCTCGAGCCCCGCTTGCGCGAGTTCGATTACATTTGCGCAGCAGATTCGGGGCTCGACGTACTCCGGCGATGGGGCGTCACGCCCGACCTTGTCGTAGGCGACATGGATTCGCTTTCCGACGCCTCAATCCTCGCCGATTACGGCAATGTCCTGGAATTTCCGCGCGACAAGGATGAGACCGACACCGAGTTGGGAATCCGGGAGCTGCGATCCC
>CAZKJA010000258.1:0-5801 GCA_964552925.1 uncultured Treponemataceae bacterium | reverse complement strand
GGTGCCGACGCCGCCCGCCCGCAGAACGCGACGACCGCTATGTCGCAGGCTGCCAACCCGGCCAACGCGACGGTCGTCAGGACTTACCCGAAGGTGGGCCGCAACGATCCCTGCCCCTGCGGCTCCGGCAAAAAATTCAAGCACTGCCACGGGGCCTAAGTGTCGCTTAACTGGAAGGAAATTGATCTGGTCCTGGCAGAGCTCGACATAGTCGGCGCGCAGGTGCAGAAGGTCGTCCAGCCGTCCTACGACACGCTCGTGCTGTCCCTGTATAAACCCGGCGTAGCCACCGAGTTGCTCTTCTGCGTCGCCCACGGGGCGTGCCGACTCCACGCGACAACGCTTCCCGTTCCAAAAGCCGCGAAGCCCCAACGATTCATGGAGCTGCTGCGTGCGCAGATCCGGGGCGCGCGCGTGGAGTCGATAGAACAACTGGGGTCGGAACGCATAGTGCGGCTCCGTATCGGCCGGGACGACGGAGAACGGCTCCTGTACGCGCGGCTGTGGTCCGGGGCCGCCAATATGATACTTACCCGGCCCGGGGGAGAGATCATCGACGCGCTTGCCCGCAAGCCGTCGAAGGGCGAGACGAGCGGCGGGCAATACGCTCCCGTGGCATCGGGATCGCCCCCACGCGAGTTCTTCGCCAGGGACCTGCCGGGCGTTGGAAGCTTCAACGCCCGGCTCGACGCCTGGTACGCCGAGCACGGCTCCGAATTGTCGCGGGTCGCCCTGCTCGAGCGCGCCCGCAAGTACTTCGACCAGAAGAAGGCGCACATCGACTCGAGGCTCGCGGCGCTAAGGAAGGCCGCCGCGGAGCAAGCCGACTCGGAGCGGTACAGGGAGCTCGGGGATATGCTTATGGCGAACCAGGGCGTCGAGATCAAGGACTCGTCGGTGACGGTCGACGATTTCTACAACGGCGGTACGGTTGTCATCCGCGTAGACGCGAAAAAAAGCCTCGTCGCGAACGCGCAGGCCTATTATGAAAAATCCAGGAAGGCTC
Source organism: uncultured Treponemataceae bacterium (assembly GCA_964552925.1). Taxonomy (GTDB): domain Bacteria; phylum Spirochaetota; class Spirochaetia; order Treponematales; family UBA12059; genus SZUA-370. The sequence goes on along the minus strand of CAZKJA010000258.1, from coordinate 4,795 downwards.
GGTCGGGCGCGCTCGAAACGGCGGGCGAGATCGAGTCGATGGAAAAGGCGTTGCCGCTCCTCGAGGCGGAGCGCGCAAGGATAGAGGCCGAGGACAACCCGTACGCGATTCGCGCCTTCCTCGCCAGGCACAGAACCTCGGCATCGCAAGCGCCGAGGAAATTCCCGGGGCTCTCGCTGGAAGTCGGCGGATGGCTTATCCTGGTGGGCAGGTCGGCCGCCGAGAACGACGAGCTCCTGCGGCGGCACGTCCGAGGCAACGACCTGTGGTTCCACGCGAGGGATTACGCGGGTTCCTACGTCTTCGTGAAGGCCAAGCAGGGAAAAAGCGTACCCCTCGATATACTTCTCGACGCTGGCACGCTGGCGCTGTACTACTCCAAAGGCAGGAGCTCGGGCAAGGGCGATCTGTATTACACGCAGGCCAAGTACTTGCGCCGGGTAAAAAACGGGCCCAAGGGCCTCGTTATACCCACTCAGGAGAAAAACCTGGGCGTCAAGATAGAGGACGAGCGGCTCCGGCCCCTGCTGCGCTTGATAGGCAAGGACGACCAATAGCGTCCACGCGCCCATGACCGCCGTCACTATCCCTGTCGCGTCACCGATTCCTGGCTTATCTTGGCCGATGCGACAATCTTTATTGACAATTCCCCGTCCTTCTCCTTCACGCGAACGGTGGCTCCCGGAGGACAATCGCCTTCGATCATCATGCCCGCGAGGGGATCCTCTATCAGCTTCGTTATCAGCCGCCGCATCGGACGGGCTCCGTACGCTTCGTCGTAGCCATCCTCCACCAAGCGCTCTATAGCCTTCTTGTCGAGTTCGATCGCGACCCCGCGCTCGGCGAGCCTCCTGCGCAACCTCGACAGCTCAAGCTCCAGCACCGCGCGAACCTGCTCGTGATCGAGAGGATGGAACACCACTACCTCGTCGACGCGGTTGATGAATTCCGGATTGAACAAGCGCTTGAGCTCGGCGAGGGCCGACGACTTGACGGCTTCGTAATCAAATCGATTCGCCTCGGCGCCGAAACCGAGCCGCGCGCCGCGGGTCAGTTCGCGCGTGCCTGCGTTGCTCGTCATGATGACGACGCAATTGCGGAACGATACCGCATGGCCGAGATTGTCCCTCAGCTCCCCTTCCTCGAGGAGCTGGAGCAGGAGGTTGAATACGTCGGGGTGGGCTTTTTCGATCTCGTCGAAAAGGACGACGCTGTAGGGCTTGCGGCGGACGCGCTCGGTGAGCATGCCTCCCTCGTCGTAGCCTATATAGCCCGGTGGCGCGCCGACGAGCCGCGAGGAATTATGCCGTTCCATGAAATCCGACATGTCGATGCGGATGAGCGCTTCTTCGCTGCCGAAGAGGCTTTCCGCGAGGCTCTTGGCCAACAGGGTCTTGCCCACGCCGGTGGGCCCGAGGAATATGAACGAACCGAGAGGGCGCCTGGGGTCGGATATGCCTGCCCTGGCGCGCCGGATCGACGATGCGATCGATTTGACGGCGAAATCCTGCCCGATGACCCTCCTGTGCAACTCGCCCTCGAGGCTTGTCAGCTTCTCCGATTCCGCGTCGGCTATCCGCTCTATCGGTATGCCTGTCATCTCGGAGACCACCGAACGCACGTCGTCGAGGCTGACGGTGGAACCGTCGCCGCTCAGGACGGCGTTGCGCGCCTTGAGCACTTCGAGCTCCGTCTTCAGTTCCCGCACCCTGTCGCGCACTTCCGCGGCCTTCTCATAGTTCTGGGTCGATACAAGGCCCAGCTTTTCCTCGGTAAGCTTCCTGATCTCGCTCTCGATGCCGCCGAGTTCGGTCCCCCTGACAGGATTCTCCACTTTCTTCTTGGAACCCGCCTCGTCGAGCACGTCGATGGCTTTGTCCGGCAGGAAACGTTCGCTCACGTAGCGGTGGGCGAAGCGCACGGACGCTTCCACGGCGTCGGAAGTGTAGCGGATTCCGTGGAAGCGCTCATACCGCTCCCTGATGCCGTTGAGGATGTCGATTGTCTGCTCGATTGTGGGTTCCTCGACCAACACCGTCTGGAAGCGCCTCTCGAGCGCCGCATCCTTCTCGAAATATTTTCGGTACTCGTCCAGGGTCGTCGCTCCGATGCACTGCAACTCACCTCGTGACAAGGCGGGCTTGAGCATGTTCGACGCGTCGATGGTTCCTTCGGCGCTCCCGGCGCCGATTATAGTATGCAATTCATCAATGAACAGGATTATGTTCCCCGATGCGAATATTTCCTTCATTATCCTCTTGAGCCGTTCCTCGAATTCCCCGCGGTATTTGGTGCCGGCTACGATCGAAGCCATGTCGAGCACCATGAGCCGCTTGCCCAGGAGCCCGTCGGGGACATCGCCCTTGGCCATCCTCAAGGCGAGCCCTTCGACGATGGCGGTCTTGCCCACGCCTGGATCGCCGATAAGGACGGGGTTGTTCTTGGTCCGCCTCGACAGTATCCGTATCACGCGGCGCATTTCTTTTTCCCTGCCTATGACCGGATCGATCCTGTCATCCCTCGCCATGGCGGTAAGATCCCTCGAATGCTCGTCGAGGAGAGGCGTTCCGGTAGCGCCGGCAGGCTTTCTTGCCGGGGGTGCCTGGATTTGGCTTTTACCTTTCGCGCCGGAGCCTACCGCATCCAGGTCCTTCTGCTCGTCTTTGCCCGCCATGAGCATCTTGAGCGCCACCCGCAATTGTTCGTGAAAAACTCCCAATCGTGCCAGATACTGCTCGAATACCGAAGCGCTTTCCCGGGCGGCCGCGATCACCAAGTGTTCCGTCCCTATGTATTCGCCCTCGACTATCCTGGCTTCCTCGGCCGCCGTCTCGAGCAGCGATTTGAGCCGTCTCGAGAGAGGCGCGTCACCGCGAAGGAAACCGCCCTTGCGCCCGGAAGCCGTGCGCTCCAGATCGAGGGTCAATTCCTTCAGGTCTACCCTGAGCGACGTCAGCAAGCGGAACCCCGTGCCCTCCGCGTCCCCCAGCAGCGCGAGCAGGACGTGCTCCGGTATAAGCTCGCCCGCGTGGAAACGCCGGGCCTCTTCCTGGGCCAGCACCGTCAGTATACGCTGCGCCCTCTTGGTCAATCCCTTAAACATCCCTGTACCTCTTGGTGAAACAGACATTCCTGGTTGCATTACGGAGAATGCTCGCTCGCAGCGCATACTCCGGTTCGTCGCCGGTACCGTCGCCATGCGCCGGTTTAATACGCGATGAGGGCCAGAGATCGGTGGCTTCCGCCAAGCCGAGGCCCTCCAGCACACCGCATGCCAAGCCAAGCCTCAAGCCTGAAATGAGTTCGGCCGCCTCATCGCGCGAAACAAGCCGGGCGCTCGAAGCCAGGCCCGCTGCCCGGCCGATCACGTCGAGTATTTCCCACGGCTTGCGCTCCAGCATCTGGCCGCGCGCCCGTCGCTCGTATTCGGCGAGAGTCCTGGCTGCCGTCGCGAGCCGGTTTACGGCCGCCCTCTCGGGGTCACGGTACACCCCGGGAAGCGCGATCTCGAACAGCGATCCGGCAGAGGCATCATTGATGGAATACGCCCCCGTGACTACAAAGCCGGCGTCCATGGCCCTTTTGAAAGCGGATTCCGCCAGACCGGAGAGCACAAGCGCCGGCGCGTGCAGGGTCACGGAGGCTGCCAACCCGCTACCGCAGTGCGCGGCCTCCGCCAGGATGAACCCGAGCTCCGCGTCGAAGGCCCAGTTCCCGCCCATGCCGTTGCCCATCATGGAATCCACGGAAAGCACCCTGTCGAGCACGGCCTCCAATTCGAGCCCGGGCTGCGTGCCGCGTATCGAAAGGTGATTGAAATCGTTGAATGCCAACCATGAGCCGGAATCCGGATCGAGGGCGACAAACGCATCGTCCTGCAACAGGTAAGGCCGGGAGTACAGTTCACGCTCCACGAGGTTGGATCGGAACCATGGATCGAGATCGCCGATCTTCGCCGTCCCGAACCCGGCGGCGCGGGCCGCGGCGATAAAGGCGCCATTCAGGCTGGACCGGCGTTCATCGTCGATCGCGTGGGGGAATGGCGAGCCCTCGACATTCCTGTCCGCGGACACGGACGAACGCACAATGACATCGAACTCCGCATGGTCGCCGACGGCTATCGCGACAGCGGCCGGGCAACCCAGGATCAAGGGTTCCGCCCTTCCGACAGGTTCTTGAGCTCGTCCCGGATGCGTGCCGCGGATTCGAAGTCCTCCGACAATATCGCCGATTCGAGGGATGCCGACAATGATTCGCCGGGCGATCCTACGCTGGTACCGAGGGCAACGGCCCTCGCCGGAACCCTGCCTTCGTACGGGCCGACCCTGCCTGCCCGCCTGAGTATGGCATCGACATCCCTCCGGAACGCCCGTGCGCATTCCGGGCAACCAAGCCGCCCCGTCGCGCGCAATCGCTCGAGGGTCCAGGAACACGCCGGACACTCACGCACGCCGGCGATACGGTCCATTTCGCCCAGCCTTGTAGAGAATCGCGCGGCGGCGCACGAACGGCAAAGATGGATTTCCCCTTCAGTTCCGTCTGGCTTTATATAGAACACGCTGTCCGAAGACCCGCACACATCGCAACGCATACAACTACTATAAGCCAAATACCCGCCGGGGAAAAGATGTCTTGCGCTGCGTTAGCCCGGATATCTCACAGCGGAATCGGGCTTAGCCCAAGGAGCGAACGAAGTCGAGGGCGGAGCATACTTCTGGTATGTGAGCACCGAGACGAGGAGCGACGCCGGGATCAGTCCGATTACGCGGGCCTTGCCGCTTTTATTTGAACACCA
>CAZKJA010000257.1:0-5816 GCA_964552925.1 uncultured Treponemataceae bacterium | reverse complement strand
ATAGCAATGAAACCAAATAGCGCGGGCATGAGCAATCTATCAATATAGAATTTTCCTGATAGCAAGTTGGCAATCAATGCTACTGTAGTCTTTATGAATGCATTGAGACCTAATGGAGCCATACTGATGCTATCTTGTATTAATCCGGAAGCAAACCCAACTGCCTGTCCTTGTATGCCAGGATTCTTGAAAGCGATATATACAACAACAATCAATGATAAATCCGGCCTAACACCATATATGGAAATAACATCCAGCCAAGTTGACTGAATTACAACCAATAAAGAGACTATTGCAAGTGAAAATAAACCACGTCGAATCATCTACCCTTCTCCGCAGGCTTATGTTCCAACAGGTCATTATGAACTATGAATACAAATTCAATTCGTCCAAAATCGACCACCGGTTCTATATCGATTTCCAATGAAGTTAGATATTCTAGATCGCGAATTGCGGTCACTCTACCGACACTTATACCAGCAGGATATAGTGATTTTAATCCACTTGTAACAACAAGATCACCAAATTGAATTTCTTCTTTCGCGCGTTTCTTGATATATTTTACAACAATGGGTTCATCCAATGTCCCAGTACCCGATGCAAGTCCGTCATATCTAGATCTCTCAAGCCTGACTGCAACAAAAGCTGTCGAATCATAGATTGGGGAAACGATGCAGTTGGATCGACCGACTTCCAATACCCTTCCAACAAGACCTTCCACTCCATCCTGAAATGCAATGACTGCCTGGTTTTTAACAACACCTTGGGAAGTGCCCTTGTCCAGCATGAAAGTCGAATATAGGTTTTCCGGATCCTTCGCGATGATTCTGGCAGAAATAGCTTTATAGTTAGTATCTTTTTGAAATCCCAATTGATCTTTCAGTCTTTCATTTTCTCTTTTTAATTCCGAGAAGCTTCGCTCGAGATTAACCAGAGATTCAACCCTTGCCAAGAGTTCTTTGTGCGATGATTCCAATTTCCTGAGAGTCGCTACACTATTTACTGTATCGATGAAGAAATCTCCTACCGCATTGAATCCCTTTTGGAAAAACGAAACAATCGTAAAGCCGATACGTTCCGGTACCCCTGCCAAGCTTTGAGTCGAAACTATAAGAATGACAAGAGACAAGCTTACAAGCAACGTTGATCCCATCGTGTGCCGATTGAATCCACGCTCACGCAAATCCATAATTTGTTACAACCTCATTTTACTAGCCGATCCAAAAGAAATATCAATCCCCCGGATGGCTTCAAAATATTTCCCAGCTCCAATGGCTACACATTCAAGCGGTCGCTCCGCAAGAATGACCGGCACTCCCGTTTCTTTCGCTATAAGGCGAGGCAAACCTTTGAGTAATGAGCCTCCACCAGCCATGACTATTCCGCGCTCAACAATGTCCGCGGCAAGTTCCGGAGGTGTTTGACCCAATGTTTTCTTTATTTCCTCTACAATCTGGTTGATTGGTTCCTGGAGCGCTTCGCGTACTTCTACGGAATCTATTTCGAGCCGTCTAGGTAATCCTGTTATTGCATCCGTTCCTTTGATTTCTACTTTTTCAATAACCTTATCCGGACTTGCATTACCAATTTCAATTTTCAGCCTTTCCGCAGTTTGTTCTCCGATAATCAGATTATGCGCGGCGCGTATATGCTTTATGATTGCCGCGTCAAATTCATCTCCGCCAATGCGGATGGCATTGGTGACAACAAGATCCTTCAGTGAAATTACAGAAATTTCCGTTGTACCTCCACCGATATCGCAAATCATATGGCCTGCGGGTTCATGTATCGGAATATCGGAGCCAATCGCGGCAGCCAAGGATTCTGGCAGGACTTCCACTTCGCGCGCACCGGCCTTATAAGCCGCTTCTACAACCGCACGCCTTTCGACCTCGGTGATGCATGTGGGAATACCGATAACCATCCTGGGTTTTATAAACCATCGTCGCGGAATCACTTTTTGAATAAAATATTTTATCATTTTTTCTGTCGTATCAGGGTCGGCGATCACACCATCACGCAACGGCCTGATTGCGATAATGTTACCCGGGGTTTTCCAAAGCATACGTTTTGCCTCGGACCCGACGGCAATAACCCTCTTTGTGCCCCGCTCCACCGCAACAACCGAGGGTTCATTGATTACTATCCCTTTGCCCCGAACGTAAATCAGAGTATTACACGTACCAAGGTCGATGCCGATATCCAGTGAAAGTGAATCGAACAACTTCCATCTCGCCATTATGTACGCTCCTTGTCGGAAATCTCAAGACCGCTCGGATAGTTTTTGCCGTGCGCCTGAATGCATTGGATCTATTGATACAGCTTTCCGCCAAGCAGCCCTTGCTTTGATCGGTTCGCCTGAATCAACAAGTATCAAGCCCTGAAAATACCACGCATCTGCCGATTGCGGATTATTTTCAATTATCTCCTCGAACTTCGCCAAAGCCTCGTCGTATCTTTTGGCTGACAAAAATATTTCACCAAGCAGAAAGTTGCTACGTTCTGCCAAATATGCATCAGTAGTTATCGAAAGGGCTTTCTTTGCAAGGCTTTCTGCCTGTGCAATATTCCCGTTAGTCTTATTTGCCAAGGCAGAGGCGATCATCAATTCTGGCGAATCGGGTTTCAACGACATCGCCATATCAAAATACTCAATGCTTTTCGACAACTGTCCTGAACCTTGAGACGCCAACGCGAGGTACTCCCATGTATCATAGCTTGTATATCCAGCCTTCAAAGATTCAAGCAGGTATTCTATTGCCTCCCCATAATAATCAGCGCCCTTGTGAAAATATGATTTACCCAATACATAAATTGCCTCCGGACGAAGAGGTACATCTTTGCTCACAAGCGCTTTTCTCAAGGCGAAAATTGCTGTATCCATGCTTATCGTTCTTTTTTCCGAATCACTTTCAGACAAACCTAGATAAAACGATGAAAGACCTTTCAGTACCAACAAGAAAGGATCAAGGGGCGATGATTCCAGCTCTTGATCACTAATCCGGAACACTTCTGCATATTGCTTGGCATGCCAAAGATTTAGCATTTCATTCCGTTCAAATTTTGGTTTCTTGACGGCGGCAGTGGTATGGCCGACCAAGTAGACAACACCGACAAGGAGGCAAACTGTCGCAAGCAAACCTGCAACGATTCCGTAAAGTCGCTGCCGCTTCATTTTTCTGAGATATGGATTTGTAGTTGCGCTTGACATATAAGAATATGCACCCATGATAGCATGCTTGTTGTACCATGGCCTTCGGGCAATAGTCAATTAAAGCAATAGAAAAGGGACGAACCTATAAGCCGGGTTCTGTACCGCTTTCGCGGCAACCGCCATCTATCTGGGCATCAAGTTGCCTTGATGCTCCCGCGGCCAACCCATGGAGTTGCGGCCACCCTGAAGTGACCGCATTGCGCGAACCGCGCACCACTGTTTGGCCTTGCTCGCGACGAGGCTTGCCAGCCATCCACGTTGCCGTGGATGCGGTGGGCTCTTACCCCACCCTTTCACCCTTGCCATTGCCTTTCGGCGCTGGCGGTTTGCTTTCTGTTGCGCTAGCTGTCATCCTGTCGTTTCCAACAGGATGCCCGACTGTTAGTCGGCGTCGCGTCCTGTCGAGCCCGGACTTTCCTCCACAGCACCAAAGGTGCTCCGGCGGCGGCTCGGTTCGTCCCAAACATCCGTTGACTCAAGAATCCTCATGCAACTGATCAGTCGTCTGATTCTCCCATACCATCTTTTTCGGAGTCTCCATCCATATCGCTATCGGAATCATAGCCATCGTCATCCGAGTCATCGCCAAAATCGTCAAGATCCGCCAATGAACCTGATTCAATATCGACCATGATGTCCTGCTGGGAGTCATCGCCCTCCTGGAAAAACAAGACACGGGAACAGTATGGACAGAATACGATTTTGTCGCTCTGCCTGACTTCATTGACAAATTGAGCCGGCAAAATCATCGAACATCCAGAACACACAACACCTTTTACAGGAACAATACCGACACCTTGCTTGGATTTAATAATCCTCTCGAATTTGAAGACCACTTCCGGGTCAATGTCTGTGGTGGTCTTGGTCTCATCCGCCCGCAATTCGGCCACCCTGTTTTTCATCGAGGCTTCTTCGGTCTTGATCCTTGTTCTCTTTTCCTCAATTTCTTGTTCCTGGGATGCGATCAATGTCTGGCTCGAGTGAACCTCTTCTTCAGCTTCCCGAAGATTCTCTTCTTCATGCTTCAGGTCCTTGCGGATCTGATCTTCCCGCAGACCTGCTTCCGTAATTTCCTTGTTCAAAGCCTCGAACTCTCTCGGATTGGAGATGGAGTCCATTTGTTGCTCCGATTTTTCCTTGTGCATCACTACTTCGGCCAGCTCTGCGCGCAATTGGCCGACGCGGGACAAAGATTCTTCCATTCGAAGACTTCGGTCAGAGAAGCTTTTCCTGGCCCGGGTCAACACTTCTTCCTGGGCTAAGATCGACTTGGGAAGCTCGCGCACATCTTTTTCGATAGCGACCCGCTCCATCAACAATTCCTGAAAGCGCCTGAGCCGCTCGAAAAGTTCTTCCATCAGCATAGTATCTCACCTCATTAAAGACAGTTTACCGATTTTCGGCGAATCATATCATGAAGCAGGGAGCGTAATCAACGAGACAGAAGCACGAGAGGCATCATCAATGATCTACGTAGTCACGCAATTTCTGGCTTCTCTTGAAGTGTCTAAGCTTCTTCAAGGCCTTCGCCTCGATTTGGCGGATACGTTCCCTGGTAACGTTGAAATATAAGCCAACTTCTTCCAATGTAAGGGAATAGCCGTCATCCAAACCAAAACGCATCCTGAGGACTTCTTGTTCCCTGGGAGGTAAAGTGGATAAGACAGACCGGATTTGCTCCTGAAGCAGCTTGTAATCCGTCTGGACGCTTGGGTTTTCTATTTCCTTGTCCTCAATGAAATCCCCAAGCAAGCTGTCTTCATCCTCGCCGATAGGAGTCTCGAGGCTTATCGGTTCCCTCGCGACATTTTTCACGCTTTTTACGCGGGAGACTGGCCAGCCTAATTGCTGTGCAACCTCATCGTCGGTAGGTTCGCGACCGAGTTTTTGCATCAATTGCCTGGACTCTCTAACGACTTTGTTTATCTGCTCGATCATATGAACCGGTACGCGTATGGTCCTTGCCTGGTCGCTTATCGATCGCGTTATTGCCTGGCGAATCCACCATGTCGCGTATGTGGAGAACTTGTATCCCTTCCGGTATTCAAATTTCTCCACCGCCTTTATCAAGCCAATGTTGCCTTCTTGCACAAGATCGAAAAAGTGAAGGCCGCGGTTGGTATATTTCTTTGCGATGGAAACAACCAGCCGTAGGTTGGCTTTGATGAGTCTATCCTTGGCATTTTTCATCATGATCTTGCCACGGCTTATTTCCTTGGCCATGGTTATGATGACATCGCATTCATTCTCGAACGAATATTCCATCTCTTCCAGTTTTTTTTCGGTTACCTGGATTTGACGAATTCGCTCCTTTATCTCATCGGCGCCGATACCGAGTTCGGCCTCGATCTGTTCCCGTCTTTCTTTGAGGGTAAGGTTTCTGCCCAGAACGCGTAGCTCCCGAAGACTACCGACCTGTAGCGTCCTCTCAAGCCTTTCCTGTTCACGTCTGTACTTTTTGATGCGTTTGGCTGCATTGATAAATTTCTCCTAGAAAGAGTTGATCTCTTCCGGATGCAGATCCGCGGATCCGAGTCTCTCAAGGAGCGTATCCCGTGAAACCATGAGGGATTCGTCAGCTTTAACATCCCCGCCTCGAGAT
>CAZKJA010000256.1:0-5903 GCA_964552925.1 uncultured Treponemataceae bacterium | reverse complement strand
CGGTCGGGGTCGTGTATCCTTGCCAGAAGCAGCTCGGCCGCCGCGGCGCCGATCAGCGATCGCGGCTTGCGGACCGTGGTCAGCGCCGGGTACACGTGGGCCGCTGCCGGTATGTCGTCCATGCCGACAAGCGATATGTCCCGGCCCGCTTCGACGCCAGCCTCGCGCAATGCGTTGATCGCCGCTATCGCCAGGATGTCGTTGCCGCAGAAAATCGCGTCGACCCTGCTTTTCCAACCATCGAGCGCCAGGAGCTCACGGGCCATTTCACGGCCGCCCTCCTCTGAAAGTTTCACGGAGAAGGCGAGTGCCGGGTCGGGCGTTATGCCTTTTTCCCGCATGAAGTCGTCGTAGGCGCGGCGCCTTAGCGAAAGGAAGCGCTCGCTGCCGTGGTCGCTCGTCGCAATGCCGATCTTGCGGTGACCCTTCTCCCACAGGTGGTCCAGGGCGAGCCGCGTGGCCATCATCGTGTCGGTACCCACGGTGTCGATGAGTTTGCTCACCGCCCGCTCGCCCACCAGGACGACCGGCACGCCAAGGCTTTTGAGCGTCGCTATATCGTCGGTGACGCTGTTGAGGACCAGGCCGTCGAAGCGCCCCGATCGAACAAGGTCGAAGTACCTCGCCTCGCGTGCCTCGAGCCAGTCGGTGTTCCCGACGACGACCGAGTTGCCTCCGGCTTCGAACCTGTCCTGCGCCGCCCGAGCTATCTCGGCCCAGTACGGATTCATGATGTCGGGCACCATCACCAGGATCATCCATGTCTTCTGGCTGCGAAGCCCAGCCGCCAGCGTATTGCGCGTGTAACCGAGTTCCTTGATGGCGGCGTTGACCTTTTCCTCGGCCTTCAGGCTCACCGCCCCGCCGGCATCCGAGATGACCCGGGATACCGTGCTTTTTGAGACGCCCGCGTGTTTCGCTACCTCGATGATGCTTATCTTCTGGTTCATATGCATTGGGAACGTTCCCAATAATTGTATATCATGCCTTTTAAAATTGCGCAAGCGAAAAGTGGGATCGTTCCCGGTTCCATTTCTCCCGTCACCCCCCCGTGCATGGTAGGTAGTTCCTCGAAGCTTGTTGCCAGCCTGGATTGCTACCGTATGGAGTACTCTTTGTTGGGTCGCGCTACTTGGGATAGTGCTCCTGGCAGGGAAACACAAGGTGCGAGGAACTAGCTACATGGAATTCAGATTTGATACGATCATTTCCTGTCGATCGAAAGCACCCATGCTCTCGCCTCTGTACTGATTTCGGGGCAGGCGCATGCATATACATGCACTTTAATGTCGAGGCCAGCCCAGGAGGCCAGGTTGAAACGCTATAGCGACACCCGTTACACCGAATTGTTTTCGCACCCGATATTTGTTCGCAGGTTGCTCGAGAATTTCGTGAATGAAGACTTCGCCCGATATATCGATTATTCCACCATGGAACCGTACAAAACCAAGTTCGTGACCGAACCGTTTTCCAGACGCGAAAGCGATGTAATCTGGAAGGCTCGATTCAAGGGGAAGGATCTGTACCTGTTTCTGCTCATCGAGTTTCAGAGCACTGTAGACAGACGCATGCCGATACGGCTCTTGCGCTATATCGCCGAGTTCTATGACTCCCTGCCGACACGATTGCACGGTGGTAGGTACCCAGCGGTCTTCCCAATTGTGCTCTACAACGGTTCAGCCCCATGGACGGCCAAGGCTGATTTTGCCGAGGTTGTAGCACCGACGATTCCGGAGCCCTACATTCCCAGCCTACGGTACTATGTCATCGAGGAACGCAGTTTCTCGACGAATACACTTCTTGGAATGCGTAACCTGGTCTCATTGCTTTTCATCGCCGAAACTGTATCGCCGGAGGAGCTTGCGTTGAGCGTGGACGCATTTTTCGATATACTCAAGGTGGAAGATGCAGATGCCGTGCGGCTCTTTGGCAGATGGCTGAACGACTATTTCCGGCAGATGGCGCCGGACTTGATTGGTGACGAGACGATTGACCTGCAAGGCGGGGAGGATCCAGCGATGTTGGCCGAGAACTTCAAGTTGTGGCGCGAAAGAGTTTTGAATGAAGGAATCGAGCAAGGAATCGAGCAAGGAATCGAGAAGGGACTTCGTCGAGGCACGGTGGAATCAGCCAGAAAAATTGCCGTTCGCCTTCTTTCCCGAGGCATGCATCCCGAAGATGTGGCTGCGATTGTTGAACTCGACGTGGAGGAACTGAAGGATTTGATTGGAGGTTGATGGGCAGGTCATCCTGACATTTGAATGACCAATTCTCTTCATCAATGACTACAGTCTGCCACGATGTGTTCGCGTGACATATTCTGAGAGCCGGCCCCGTATCCGATTCCGTACATCATATAACATATCGATACCGGGACGACGATTGCATCCCCGGTTGTCCTACCGGCGCTCCCCCGCCTATACTCCCCCCATGATCCTCCTCTCAACCTCCGCGCACGACCTCGAGCGGGCCGCCGAGGCGATACGGGCTGGCCTTCTCGTCGCGATACCGACCGAGACCGTGTACGGGCTCGGCGCCGACGCGTGGAACAAGGTTGCCCTCGCGCGCGTCTTCGAGGCCAAGCGGAGGCCGAGTTTCGACCCGCTTATCGTCCACGTGGCAGAGCCTGACGCCGCGGACGAGGTCGCCGACGTGTCGGTGCCGTACGCGGCGATCCTCGCCGGACGATTCTGGCCGGGGCCGCTGACTATGGTCCTTCCCAAAAAGGCGCGGGTGCCGGATCTCGCCACAAGCGGACTGCCTACCGTCGCCGTCCGATGCCCTGCCAATACCTTCGCCAGGCAGATAATCAGGCGCTCGGGCGTTCCAGTCGCCGCGCCTAGCGCCAACCCATTCGGCTACCTGTCGCCGACCCGTGCCGAGCACGTCGTCGCCCAGCTCGGCGACCGGGTAGACTTCATAGTCGACGGCGGCCGCTGTCCCGTCGGCGTGGAGAGCACAGTGCTCGACCTGTCTTCTGACCCGCCGCTGGTGCTCAGGCCGGGCGGCCTGCCGGTCGAATTGATCGCCGAAGTAATACCCGGCGTGCAGGTGTTCGACCGCGCGACGAGCAGCCCGCGCGCGCCGGGACAGCTGCCGAGCCACTACGCGCCGGCGCGGCCGCTGTACCTGGTCGATGCCGGCAGGCTGACCGGCGCGAAACCTTCCGGACGGGCGGCCGTGTTGTGTTTTGGCAAAGCCTCTTCGCGCGCCGCCGGCGAAAGCGGCCGCTGGGCTCGGGTCGTCGACCTGTCGCCCTCAGGCGACGCGCTCGAGGCGGCGGCGGCCTTGTTCGACATCCTGCACGAGCTCGACGCTTCTGGCTTCGACGAGCTATGGGCGGAACGGCTGCCGGACGACGGGCTGGGCCGGGCTGTCAACGACAGGCTGTTCAAGGCGTCGGTGAAGTAGCACCCAGCGATCCGCGCGCCGCGATGTACATGCCCGTCCTCAGCATCAAGCCTGCGAGGAAGCCCCTGAGCTGCTCGAGCTCCGCTATGGGCCTTGCGACGAAGAATGTGAACGAAACCGCGGCGACGACCATCAGGGGAGTGAGGAGCGCGTAGCCCAGGGCCTCGAAGCCCCGCGGCTTGCTCTTGCCTGCGCTCCTGCCAGCGATGACGATGACGCCAAGCGGCACCATCGATACGAGCGACGCGAAAGCGAAACCGATGATGAGCTCATGGATACTGTAACCGAGATGGCAACCTTCGATGTACGCCCGTACGCCTATATTATAGAATACGAGCGATCCGATCATTCCGGAGAGCGCGTACAGGACCGGGATGGCGATGTCCTTCGGCCTGTTTTCCGCGTTGTCCTGCTTGCCGCCACGGAACCTTGAAGCCATGGCCGCGAGGATTATCGGGACGGTTACGGTGAGCCCCCAGATCGCGGCCGCGAATCCCCTGGGTTCCCTGCCTTCCCCGCCCATGTAGTATATCCAGCCAAGCACACGATTGATGACGTTCCAGAGCATGCCGCTTCCGAACACGGCCAGGATCGCGAGAGCCATTTCCGCCAACGGAACAGAGCGGGCTCTCCACGGCTTGCGCTGCGGGCTTGCCGGCCCCGCGATCGGCCTTTCGTCATGAGGTAGGGAAATGGCGAAGTGGAGCATGTCCTTCATGAATTCCTGGAAGGGCACCGTCCCGATCAGCTGGGATGCAATTTCGGGTTGCAGACCGGAAGCGGAGACGTAGTCAACGAGTTCTTTTCGAATCGAAAGGCGCACCGGCTCACAGGTTTTATCCATCACGAAGGAGACAATGCCAGCTACCAATGCCTTCGAAGGCGTAGCGCTGTCATGGAGCCATTTGTAGACCAGGCTCCTGTCCCTGAATACGTACAGTTCAGCCAAAGTCTTCGGTGATTCCTTGATATGGCGGAAGATGATTCCCAGTATCCCTCCGGCTGAGAACCTGGCAAACTTCATGCGCTTCCTCCGGATCCGGACCTGCAAAGCTTTTCTGTACATGGCTCCAGCGGCTTAAGCGATGGCGCGCTACCGAGATTATAGCGCTCAGACCGGGAATTCGTACCGGAATTCAACTTTCATTCCACCCTGTGGGCATGGGGCATTGGTATACTGCATCCTTCAACGGAGGTTTTTATGAAATTTTCCAGGGTTGCCATTTTTGTATGCGTACTCGCCTGCGTTGGTTCGCCGCAAGTCCATGCCCAGGATGAAGCGAAGGGCGGGAGGGGATGGCTTGCCTCGGGTCTCTATGCGGGTGTCCGCGGACAGTACCGAATCCCGATTGCCGAGTACTCGGTAGGGTACGACGGCAGCTGGTTTACCATAGTCGCCACGGGCGACAGGATCGACATCCCCGAGCTTGGCCCGATGGTCGGCTATGGCGCATTCATAGGCATTACGAGCAGCGAGAACCAGCGAGAACCCGCGTATGTCATGAGCGCCGCATGGTCGATGGCCAAGGGCTCCGGCGACTCGACCATAGGCGTCCTTGACTACGTGGACCACGAGATCGGTCTGGATATCGAGATGCTCTTTCCTTTCCGTAAAGGCTTTGCCGTCACCGGACAGCTGGGATGGGATTTCGAGTTCTTCTCGGTTACCGATGGTTTCCTCCCCTTTGGCGGAAGCCGGGAGGATCTGCTTATCTCGTCATTCATAGGCCTCGATGTTGGTCTTGGCCTGGCCTACGCCGTGGATCGACGCCTGCTGATCGAGGCGAAGGCCATCGCAAGGATGTCCAGCGACAACAGCGCCTCCGGGGCAAGCGCATCCGACTCACTCGGCGGCGAGATCGGGAGGGGCGAGTATTCCTTCGAGCTTTCCGTAGGCTGGATATTCTAGGATGTGCAAGCGATAAGAGCTTCGGCTTTCACGAAGCGCCATGGTGATACCCCGGATCATTTCCCATCATCCGCTTATATTTGCGTGCGCCATTCCGATAATAAGGATGGAAGCGCACGAAAGGAGCGGGCGGAATGGCAGACATCGCGATCTCGAATCATATACCACTGCAATACGCGTACAGCGCCGGCTCCAACGGCCGCATCGCGATACCCGTCCCTCCTTCGCAGCTTCTGTACTCGTACTTCAAGAATGTAGCGGGCACTGCCAATCCCGGCGCGCCTGCCTATTCCCTCGACAAGCTCAAGATCCTCGACACCATTATAGAGCGGCTCCGGACGACCAGGAACCAACCCAAGGTCGAGCGCGAGTCCAAGGGCATGAGCGATGAGCATATAGACGCGCTCATCCAGCACTACGGCGACCAGCTCCACGCCGCTCTCGCGTCCACGGTTTCACCCTACAAGAAACCGCTCGGCGTCGTACCCGGTATGTTGATTTCCGTAGCCGCATAGACCTCACCGCAGAATCGGGCCGATCCCGGCGTCGCTTGGTCGCTTTGGTGCTCACGTGCAATAGCACG
>CAZKJA010000255.1:0-5906 GCA_964552925.1 uncultured Treponemataceae bacterium | reverse complement strand
GGCCGCGTGGTCGTAGACCATGTTCCACACCATGCCATTGGGGATTGGCGCATCGACCATACCGTCCATCCCCACCGAGGAGGCGCCTCCACGCGCGTAGTCGCCTATAACTCGGCCGGCGACCCCGGCGATGCTGAAATTGTAGCCTATCGTCTTTATGCCCGCCTTCCCTGCGTCGCGCACGATTCTCTTGAGCCCTTCGATCTGCTCGTCCCGCCGGGGGCCGCACAGGAGAACATCGTACCAGTCCGCTGGATCGAAATTTTCAAGCGCTTCCAAAGCAATGCCGTGCCTTGCCAAGCTATCGCGGATTGAAACGAGGTTTTCATAGGTCCACAGGTCTTTCGTAGCCCCAGCCTCTCCCCATCCGTGTAGATCGCCGACGGGTTGGCTCTCCGCGTCCATATGCCCCATCCCCTTGTTGAAGTAGTCGGTCAGATGGACGACGGCGTGGGTCGCCCCGCACTGCCGCGCGAAACGATAGTGTTCCTCATCGAGCATGTAATGATAGAATCCGAATCCAAGCTTCATACGTTGCCTTTCGTTCATACTCCGGAATACGCCATGAATCCCCCGTCCACGGGAATCACCGTTCCGGTGACGAAACCCGAGGCATCCTTGTCGCACAGCCACAGGGTCGGACCGATGAGGTCGGCGGGCTCTCCCAAGCGCCCGAGCGGCGTATGGGCGAGTATCTTTCCCGTCCGTGCGGTGGGCGTACCGTCATTGTTCCAGAGCAGTTTCTTGTTTTGCTCCGCGGAGAAAAAACCCGGCGCTATGGCGTTTACCCTGATGCCCGCGGGAGCGAAATACACCGCCATCCACTGGGTAAAATTATTCAGGGCCGCCTTCGCGGCGCAATACGCCACTCCCTTCGTCATGGGGCTGAAGGATCCCATGGAAGAGACGTTGATGATGCTTGCGCCTTCACGTCCCACCATATCGTAGGCAAAAACCTTCGTGGCAAGGAATGTCCCCAGGAAATTGAGGTCAAAAACGGCACGGAATCCCTCTTCCCCTATCGCGAAGAAGCTTCCCGGCACTATGGCCCCGCCGGAAGGGGTGTCCGCGGCTTCCCAGACTTCCCGGGCCGTATTCGCCCGGAGATCATTGCCGCCTGCCCCGTTGATCAGGATGTCCCAGGAGCCGAAAGCCTCCCTTACACTATCCTTGGCTTTGCCGAGTTCCTCCGACGAGAGGACGTTGCATGCCACCGCCAAGGCTTCGCCACCTGCGCTCCGGATACGGGAAGCGACCTTTTCGCCTTTTTCCAGGGTTCGGTTGAGTATGGCTACCCGTACTCCCCTCGAGGCCAGGCCTTCCGCCATCGCTCCGCACAACACGCCGCCGCCGCCGGTGACGACCGCGGTCCTTCCCCGCAAAGAGTCCATTGCATCCTCCGTGCTTGCTCAACGCTGGGCGAGGTAATCCTTGACCAGGAAATCCTCAGCGTCCGTCTCCTTGAAATAGTCCGGATAGTTTGCCATCAGGTTCCGTTCCTCGGAGAATATCCGGGTAAAATGGTCATCGATAAGGCGGTCGACTTCCTGGACCTTCTTGTCCACCAGACTCTTATGGATGGCCTCGTGTTGGCTCAATACGTCGGAGAGGGTCTTCCCGTCCCATAGCGACATGATGCGGACACGGCGGTAATGCCCCGACATGCTCTGTATGAGGTCCCAGCTCATGCGCTTTCCCGTACTGTAGAAGATGGTCCCATGAAAATCATCATCCAATTCCAGAAAGGCCAGGATATCGTTTCGGATAACGCACGCCCGTTGTCTCTGCAAATTGGCTTCGAGATGCGCTATGGCCTCATCATGGGGATCCAGCATGAAGAGCCCTATCGCCTTCTCCTCAAGGCTCATGCGTATGAACCGTTCCTCGTGCACCCGCCGTACATCTATCCTGGATACGCTGCTTCCCACCTGGGGAACTACATCGACCAAGCCCTCTTTTTCCAGATGGCGCAAGGCATCCCGCACCGGAGTCCTGCTGACACCCAGCTTCTCCGCGATGGATTTGACGTTGAGCGCTTCGCCGGGTTTCAGGTTCAAGTTTACGATGTTCTTCCGAATGCTATGGAATACGTTTTCCCCCATATTGTAGTTTTTGGATGCGCGGTCGGAAGGGGATTCGGTTTTCATTTTGCGACGCCAAAAATCAGATTCGGTACGAACAGCGTGATCTGCGGAAAGAGCACCATTACCGCAATGACGCACAGGATCGCGATGAAGAAAGGCGCGGATTCCCTGGCCGTCTCTTCCACGGAACACTCCAGGATTGCCGAAGTCGTATACAACGCGATACCTACGGGAGGGGTCATGATCCCCATTGTCGTGACCGTCATCATGACCAAGCCGAAGTGGACCGGGTCGATTCCGAGGGAAGACGTCACGGGAAGCAGGATCGGCGTCAACAGCAGGGCTATGATGGTGGTCTCTATGAACATCCCCGCTATCACTAGAATCAGGACGATGAAAAACAGCATCAAGGTCGGATTGCCGGTGACGCCCATCAAGGCGGTAGCGATGACCTGCGGGACACGGTCATAGACGATGCCGTAACCGAAAATACCGCTCATGGCAATGATCAGCGTCACGACCGCGATGTCCTTGGTGCTATCCTTGAGCGTCTGGATGAAGACTTTCCAAGTCAATTCCTTGTAGATCACGGAACCGACGAAAATGGCGTACAGGGCGGCGAAGGCTCCCGATTCCGAAGGAGTCATGATGCCGAAACGGATGAACACGATGAGTATCAGCGGAAACAAAAGCGCCCAGATACCCTCCAGCAACGCTTTGAGGACTTCCGTGAGGGGAGCCGGCTTGTCGCGGTCGGGAAGGTAACCGCGTTTCCGCGCGCTGATCGCGGTCGCGGTCATCAAGGCGGCCATCATGATCAAACCGGGTACGATACCCGCGGCAAAAAGGCGGCCGATGGATACCTCGCCGATCGAGCCGTAGATGATGAGGCCCATCGAAGGGGGGATGGTCGCGACGATGAGGGATGAAAGCCCGTTGACCGCCGCCGACCATCCGCGCGAGTAGCCGCGCCGGATCATTTCCGGACCGAGCATCCGGGACTCCATAGCGGCGTCGGCGTTGGCCGAACCGGACACTCCTCCCATCAACGTGGACAGCACGCAGGAGATCTGGCCAATATTTCCGTACATGTGTCCGGTCAGGACATCGGCAAGCTTCATCAGCCGCTTTGTGATGCCCGTGTTGTTCATAAGGTTTCCGGCGAAGATGAACAGCGGTATCGCCAGCATGGTGAAGGATTGCGTCGTCGCCAAGGCCTTCTGGACGGTGATCGTCAGCGGCAAACCATCCGTCACCAGAAAGAACATCATGCCTCCGATACCGATCGCGAACGCGACCGGCATGCCGGCGATGAGCAGGACGAGGAAAGTCGCAGTCGCCATGCCCATCCTAATCCTCCTTGCTTGCACCCTGCTCAAGAGCAGGCTTGCGGCGTATCCGGGCAAGACGGATGAACGAAGATATGATCATCAGAAAAGCGCCCACGGGAACGCTGAGAGTACACCACGAGTAGCTCAGCGGAAGCACCTGGAACAAGCGCTTCCGGTTTCCGAGGGTAAGGGGAATCCCGAAAAAAACCAATACGGAGAGAAAGGCGATTATCAACACGAAGAAGGCTATCTTCATGGTTTTTTGCACGCCCAAGGGGAGTTTGCCTATCAGCATCTCCACGCCGATCAAGTTGGTGTTCCTGATCGCGATATCGCCGCCGAGGAATACCTGCCAGGCGAACAGCAACAACGAGATGTCCACCGCCCAGTTTATCGGGTGATGAAGCGTCCGGGCCAACGCCGAAATGAGTACCAGGGCGGTAATCGTGGCGAGTATGAAATTCGTGAGGAATTCCTCGGCCATGCAGAATTTACCGTACATTCGCTTGAGCGTTTCCATACATGGTTCCCCCGCGCGTCGAAGTCGACATATCTGCGGCCCGCGGCAAAGCCGCGCGCCGCAGGCCGCGATCAGTATATCACTTTCCGATCTCGGCGTTTATTTGCTTGCGCAAACCGCTGTATCCGAGTTTCTCGTATGCGGATTCCGAAGCCTTCCTGAAGGCCGCAAGATCGGGTTCCACGATGACGATGCCGAGATTGACCAGTTGTTTCTCGATATCGGCTATCTTGGAGGCGACGTAACGGGCGTTTCGCTCGCCTTCGGCCTTGGTTTCTTCCAGCAGGATTTTCTGGAGGTCTTTGGGCAGGGTGCTGAACCATTTCTCCCCGACGATCAGGCCGTTGATGAGCTGGAAATGCTCCGTCCGGGCCATGTACTTGAGGACTTCATAGATCCTGGCCCCCAACGCGGCAGTGAGCTGTACCTCGCAACCGTCGACGGCCTTTGACTGCACCGCTGAATACGTCTCGCCCCACGGCATGGCGACAGGGGTACCGCCGAGCGCGGTCACGCTCTCCGCCCAGGCGGGGGCTCCCGGCGTCCGGATGCGCAGGCCTTTTAGGTCGGCGGGCGTTTTTACGATCTTGTTGGTGAAAAAGTGCCGACCTCCGTCATACCAGTTGAAGGAAAGGATCCTGATGCCGTTTTTTTCGGACAGCTCCTTCTCCCATTTGGCGAAGGTCGCGCTCCTCGTCGCCTTCAGGACATCGTCATAATTGTTGGCGAAATACGCCATGCCGATGATCCCCATGTCCTTCACGTAGTTGCCCATCCTGCCGGCATCGGTCAGCACGGCCACGTTGACTCCCTGCAGAGCCTGCTCGATGACATCCTCGTCCGAGCCAAGTTGCGCCGATGGATACACTTCAATGACGAGCCGGCCATTGGATTTGGCTTTAACATTCTGGGCGAGGGTCTTGAAGCCTTCGACCATCGGAGAAGTCTCGTTCAGCTGCGTGGACAGCTTGAGGGTATACACCTTGCTTTCCTTTTCAGCCCCTCCTTCCGCGAACGCAAAGGGAACGATCAAAGCCAGCATGGTCAGGACCAGCAGCACGACGATACCTTTTCTCTTCATACGATCCTCCTTGATAGGGGAGTTTACCCTCCCTACTAATATACTAGTATATTAGTAGGGCGATTCTTATGGCTGTCAAGCATTATTTTACATGAGTATGCTGAGCACCAAAGTCGAGACCGAAAATATCACTGTATCTTTGGGGTAGTGTAAAGTTCTTTCTATAAAGATGCCGCACCGGGACTCGATGCGTTCACGGCGCGCGCGTTCAGGGTCAGACTCTTGGCCAACCTATTTTATCAGCTCGACCAGCTGGAAGTCGACGACCCCGGCCGCCCGTCCCTCGTCCATGTCTATGTGCATCTCGAGAGCAAGGTTGTCGCCGACTCGTACTATCACGTTGTCGAAAACCAAGCCACGCTCGCCGGGCACGCGTATCTTGACGCGCTGTCCAGCGACGACGCCGAACTCGGCCGCGTCCTTCGTGTGCATGTGGATGTGCCTGAGCGCAGCAACCACGCCTTTGTCCAAGGTAAGAGTGCGGCCTTCCGTACCGATCAGCGTGCATCCGGGGCTGCCGGCTATATCGCCCGATTCGCGGAGCGGCGGGTCGATGCCCAGGTCCGCGGCGTTGGTGAACGATATTTCGACCTGCGTGTACGACCTTGGCGGAGCGACGACGACGGCCCCATTTATCGAACCTTTCGGTCCGACGACCTCTACTGTCTCCGAACACGCGTAATTGCCGGGGATATTCAGTTCCCTGATATGGTTGAGCTGATGATCCTTCCCGAATAGGACGTCGATGTGTTCCCGGGTCAGGTGGACGTGGATATCGGATCTGGCGATCGGCAGCATGGTTTTCATTGTATTGTCACCTCATTGTCATTCGGGCATTGAGTAGGAGGCGGGCTTGCGCCCGCCGTCCTCTCACACCACCGTACGTACGG
>CAZKJA010000254.1:0-5911 GCA_964552925.1 uncultured Treponemataceae bacterium | reverse complement strand
CGCCGTAGGGAATTGTATAGATGGTCATGAAGAGGTAGAACACGAACAGCGTGACCACGAGCCATACCGCGTTGACCGGAGAGATGCCGGGAACGGGCGGGGTGAACACCAGTACGGAAAAAAGAGCGGCCGGGAACGCCCCTATCAACATGAAGAAACGGCGCCTGCCGAATGGCCTCTTGGACCGGTCGGAGAGCACGGCTATCCACGGGTCGGTGATCGCGTCGAACAGTCTCCCCGCGAACGCGGACAAGCCCAGGATGGTAAGCACGCCGATCACGGTTCCCTGGAAGATCCTGACAGGGAAGACCGGGGCGCCATCGACGATAGGCGGGAAGTAGTAGTAGTTGAGAAGCGATCCGACGGCGAAGGCCGACAGGCTCCATCCGAATTGTCCCAGGGAAAACAGTACCATGCGCCACATGGGCAACTCTTCCACTCTAAGCGTCTTCGTCTCGATGCATGTGGTTGCCGTCTCGGTCCCTGGATCCATGAATGCTCCTTGCGTCTCCATTACCGCTCCTTTCGTGCCTGTCGTTGCGCCTCGCTCAATTCGGCGCCACCAGAGAGTGCCAGCCGTGTCTCCGCGCGTAGTCCGTGGTGAAACGCAGCAGGGAACCGGTGATGGGGCCGGCGTCGACCCGTGGCAAATGCGGAATGACGCATTCTTGTGTGTATAGATAAGCAGATTATGATAAATATGCTCGACTTCGATCAATTGTACAACAATAATTGTTGACAGTCAAACAATTATTTATTATTCTACTTTGGAAGCGTCATGAATACAGGGGGTCCCATGGATGACATCGATCGCGGACAGCTGGGCAAGCGGTTCCCCGCAAATTTCGTCTTTGGAGCCGCCACCGCAGCTTTTCAGATCGAGGGCTCGCCACGGACCGATGGCAAGGGCGAATCCATATGGGACCGTTTTTGCCGCCGTCCCGGTACCATCGACAGGGGCGAAAACGCGGATGTCGCTTGCGACCACTACCGGCTCTGGCGCGAGGATATCGCCGTCATGCGCTCCCTCGGTCTCGAAGCCTACCGGTTCTCCGTTGCCTGGTCCCGTGTGCAGCCCAGCGGCAAGGGCGAGGCGAACCCCGCGGGGCTCGCCTTTTATGATCGCCTTGTCGACGGTCTCCTCGAATCCGGCATAATGCCCTTTCTCACGCTCTACCACTGGGACCTGCCCCTAGCCCTTCAGGACCGGGGCGGCTGGGGCGTGCGCGAGATAGCCTCGCGGTTCGCCGACTACGCAGCCATCCTGGCCCGCGCCCTCGGGGATCGCGTCTCCCACTTCACCACTCTCAACGAACCCTGGAATTTCGCCATAGTCGGGCACCTAATGGGGACCCATCCGCCGGGCAAGCACAATCCATGGCTGGCCATGAAGGTCGTCCACCACAGTATCCTCGCCCATGCGGAGGCGCAGGGCGCCATAAAGGCGGAGCGGCCCGAAGCCCAGGTCGGTATCGCGCTGAGCGTCTCGCCCAAGATCCCCGCGACCGCCTCGCGACGGGACGCGGTCGCGACCCGTAAAGCCGACGTCGCGATGAACCGCTTATACCTCGATCCCCTCCTGAAAGGCGCCTACTCCGACGAGGTCCGTCGCCTGTTCGGCTTCCTCTTCCCGAAGGTCCGCGCGGAGGACGAGGCCCTCATCGCCTCGAGCACGCTCGACTTCCTGGGCATCAACACCTACACCCGCGAGAGGGCGTGCTGGGCCTGGAACATTCCCTTCCTGCATTTCTCGGTGGACGCCGACGATGTGCCGGACGCCGAGTTCGAGCGGGATGGCGCGCAGTATACGAACATGGGTTCGGAGGTCTATCCGCCCGCCCTCAGGCAGATGCTCGAGCGGCTGCGCGACGAGTACGGCAACCCCCCCGTCTTCGTCACCGAGAACGGAGCCTCGTTCCACGACGAGCTCGAGGGCGACGAAGTCCACGACCCCAAGCGGGTCGCCTACCTCGAGGGCTACCTCGCGGAGGCCGCGACGGCCGTCGAGGAAGGCTCCGACCTTCGCGGTTACTTTTTCTGGTCCCTTATGGACAACTTCGAATGGACCTACGGCTATATCAAGCAACTGGGGCTTGTCTACATCGACTACGCGACCCAGCGGAGGGTCGTCAAGGACTCCGGCAAGGCCTACGCGAGAATCATCGCGGGGCATCGCGCGGCAGGCTCAGGCAGGGAGGAAGACGCATGAGGACAGCGAGGAATCTCGAGACCTGGAAGCGGGTCTTTTCCATTATCGAGAAGACAGAGGTCGTCGACGCGCATACGCATGTCCAGGATGATCTCGCCTCCTTTACCCCCGCGATGGCTTCGGCCAACCTGGCGGGAACCCAGGCGAGCTTCAACCGCCCTTCGGACGAGGTCGTCGCCGCGGGACTCGCGGCCGGCAGGCTCGGCCGCCGTTCAATGCTCGACCCGAGCCACGCTCTTTTCTACTCCTGGTTCGCCGAGATCGCCGAGGGTTCGGGCAACCGGCTCGACGAAGCCATCGCGCTCTTCGGCGACAACTCCGTGGTTTCGCGCAAGAAGGCGGGGCGCTTTCTCCTCGGCGAGCTCCGCGACAGCAGGTTCTCCGAATACGCAGGATGGCTCCGCTACATGTTCCGCCTCTACGAAGGGATCGACGGGGAGGTCGACCCCCTCGATCCAGACAATATAGACAGGCTATGGGCCGCCGTCGAGCGCGGCCGCCGGAACCCGGACTTCTCGGCCAAGGTCCTCTCGGAGCACGGGATCCGCGCCTACGTGACGAGCATCGAGAACCGGGACCGCATCCCCCTCGCTCCCCCGGTCAGGCCCGGGGACGTGGACCTGTCGCTCGCGACCCATCCCGAGGCCTGGTCCATGTTCGACTTCAACGGCCTCCTCTGGCCCGAGCGAGCGACGGACTTCGGTCTCTTCACCCAGGGCCACAAGTTCGAAGCGGAGAAGTACCTTATCCACCTGGAAGAGTATTTCGGTCGCGGGTTCACGTCGGTCGATTCGCTTAAAGACGCGGCGCGGGGCTTTTTCTTCTCGATACTCCGGAGCCCCAAGACCAACCCCAAGAGCCGCGTCCTCTATGTGGACGGATTTCAGGCCGAGGATTTCCGCTTCAGCCGGCCTTATTCGCGCTCCTCGGTCGACTTCGCCATCCGCCATCATCGCGACCAGCTCGACGGGAACCTGCGTGGTCAGGTGATTTCCTGCGTCGCCGAAGCCATGCTCGAAGCCCTCGACGACATAGGCCAGGAATGGAAGGACTCCGGCGCCGCCCACGGATCCTGCCTTCAACTCTGCGGCGGAGCGCGGCACTTCATGGACTGGTCGCGCGAGATCCAGTCCTTCCCCGTGCACATCCCCGGCCTGCCCTACGACGAATACCCGGTGTGGGGGCGCTTCCCCAATGTCCACTTCGAGTACATCTGCGCCCATGAAGCCCTCTACCTCGACATGTCGGGCGCGGCAAAGCAGGTAGGCAACGTCTCCGCCGGCCCGTGGTGGCATTTTTTCCGCAGGCACCGCATAGCCGAGATGATCCGCGACCAGATCAGCATGGGCCCCCTCTCCTCCATCGCCTGCGGTTTCACCGACGCGCGTTTCGTCGAAATGATCGCGGCCAAGTACCGGTCGCTGAGGTTGGCCTTGGCCGATGCCCTGACCGATCTCGTAGAGGACGAGGAGTCGGTCATGTACGGCGATCTCGACGCGGTGCGGGAGATAGCTGGCGAGATGCTCTTTTCGAATCCAGCGGCTATCCACCACATTCCGGTGGACGGAAACGGGGGAAAGGCATGAAGGACATCGCGGAGAAGATCGTCGACATCCTCAGGCGGAAGGGCTATCGCAGCGTCACCGACCTTGCTGGAGAGCTCGGCATCTCGGACATGACGGTTCGCCGCTACCTCGACCGTCTGACCGAGGGGAACCAGGTACAGCGGGTCTTCGGAGGCGCCTTCATCGGGGAAGAGATGACCGAGGTCGACTATCGGGTCAGGGACTCGGTAGGCCTCGCGGAAAAGCGCGCGATCGGCCGGGCCGCCTACGCGATGATCGAGCCGGGAGAATCGGTGTTCATCGACGCCGGAACCACGACGGCCCAACTCGCGCTCGCAGTGGACGATACCAAACGCATCACGGTGGTGACGAACTCCCTCGTCGTCATGCAAGCCCTGGAGCGGAAGGCGAACGTCGAGACTTTCGTGCTCGGCGGCAAGCTCCATATGCCGACGGCCTCCCTGATCGGGCCCATAGCCGTCGATACGGCCTCGCAATTCCGCTTCGCCAAGGCCTTCCTCGGCGCCAACGGCATCGACGGGACCGGATTCACGCAGGCCAACATCGACGAGGTGCCCATCAAGAAGCGCGTGGCGGCCAACTCAAAAGAAGTGATAGTCCTGGCCGATTCCCGGAAATTCGATTCGGACAGGCTCGTTTTTTTCCTGGACATCGAGCAGGTGCATACTCTCGTGACTGATCCCGGGATTCCGGAGAGATACTTGAAGGAATTCGCCGAACGAGGCGTCAGGATCGTTATCGCCGAGCCCAAGGACGAAGATAGAGACACGAGGGAGGATCGATGAGTTTCGTACCAATGAAGACATTACTGGAAAAGGCTTGGCGTAAGGGCTACGCGGTGCCCGCTTTTTGCGCCTGGAACGCGGAGGTCATGTCGGCCGCGCTCAGGGTAGCCGAGCGTCTAAGCGCCCCTGTGATCCTCATGCAGGGACCAGGAGAATTCTCCCTCCTGCCGCCGCCCGAGATGGCGGCGGTGGCACGCGCTATCGAGGCTCTGCACGGGGCCACCGCCGCCCTCCATCTCGACCACGGGGACTCGCAAGCCCTCGTCGCGAGCTGCCTCGAGAGCGGCTATACCTCGGTGATGCTCGATTACTCCACGAGGCCCTTCGCGGAGAACGCGGCGGCCCTTGCCGAGGTCGCGCGCCTTGCCCTGCCGATGGGCGTCACGGTGGAGGGAGAGCTCGGCCACGTCGGCAAGGCCAGCGAGACGGCCACCGAGGGCGGATCGGTCTCGACCCTCACGGATCCCGCTACCGCGCGCGATTACGTAGAAAAGACGGGCGTAGACTGCCTCGCTGTCTCCATCGGCAACAAGCACGGCTTCTATCGCGGCGACCCGAGACTCGAGTTCGGCCTCCTCGCGGAGCTCCGCGCCGCCACGGGCATTCCCATGGTCCTCCATGGCGGCACGGGAATCCCCGCCTCCGACATTGAACGCGCGATCTCTCTCGGTATCGCCAAGGTGAATGTCGCGAGCGAGCTCGTCCACGGCATCAGGACATCCCTCGCCGAACAGTGGGCCGGGGGACGCAACCATTGGACTCCCGAGGCTCAGGCCGTCGCAACCCGGAGCATCGAAGCTTCGATGGAAAAGTGGTTCCGCATGACTGGCGCGGTAGGGCAAGCCTGAGACATGGACAAACGCGTGGATGTCCTGGGTCTCGGAGCGGTGGCGGTGGACGACCTTTTCTTCGTGGCTGAGTATCCGAAAGCCGACAGCAAGTGCCAACTTCTCCACAGGGAGCGGAGGGCCGGGGGACTCGCGGGCATGGCGTTGCTAGCGGCGGCCCGGATAGGTTCGAAGTCAGCCTACGCCGGCACCCTCGGCGACGGCGAGCATTCCCGCTTCATCGTCGCTGCCCTCGAAGCGGGCGGAGTCTCCACAAGGCAGCTCGTGCTGAGGGAGGGTGCCCGGCCCTTCCATTCGATCATCATCGTCGACACGTCCAGCGGGTCACGGACCATCATTTCCGATTCTGCAGGCGTTGTCGGCGCGGACGTACACCTGCCGACCGAAGAAACGATACGATCCGCGCGCGTCCTCCTCGTCGATTATGTCGGCCTCGAGGGCATGGTCCGCGCGGCGAGGATCGCCCGTTCGGCGGGCATCCCC
>CAZKJA010000253.1:0-5960 GCA_964552925.1 uncultured Treponemataceae bacterium | reverse complement strand
TGCAGGATACGCTTCAGGCGGTAGACGCATTGATCGGCCATGTCGCCGCCCACTTCGAGGACGAGGAGAAGATCCTGGCGGAGGCCGCATACCCCGGCCTGAATTCCCACGCGGGCTTGCACCGGGAGCTTGTGCAGGCCGCCCTCGTTCTGCGGGCGAGGGTAGAGGCAAGCACGATCGATTATGGCTCGCTGTTCGTTTTTCTGGTGGACAAGGTCGTCATCGGCCATATGATAAATGCCGACACCGAATTTTTCGGGTATACTAGGCGATTCAAGGACGCCGCGGGCGTCCAGTGACAGACATAGTCATACATTACAAAGGGGGAAAACATGGAATCCAATGACATTATCTGGTGGGCGTTCGACGAGGTCGAAAAGTTCATGCGGGATGGCTTCGTCGCCATCGGCGTACCGAAGGCGGAAGCCGCCGACTGCGCCAACGTCCTTATCGCCGCTGACAAGCGCGGCGTCGATTCGCACGGCGTCGGACGCTTCAAACCCATCTACCTGGACAGGATTTGGGCGGGTACGCAGGACACCAAGACGAATTTCGAGATAGTGCGCGAAACCCCGACGACAGCCGTCATCGACGGGCACAACGGCATGGGCCATTATATTGCCAAGCGGGCGATGCAGATGGCGGTGGACAAGGCCGGCAAATCCGGGCTCGGGATGACAGTGGTACGCAATTCCACCCATTACGGCGCCGCCTTCTACTATGCGAACATGGCCGTCGAGCGCGGTCAGATCGGCCTGACCGGCACGAGCGCGCGGCCATCGATAGCGCCCACCTTCGGCGTCGAGCCTATGCTCGGCACCAATCCCATGACCTGGGGTATGCCGACCGACGAAAAGTTCCCCTTCATGCTCGACTGCGCCACCTCGGTGACCCAGCGGGGCAAGGTCGAGCTATACGACCGCCTGGGCAAGGACTTGCCCGATGGCTGGGTGATAGGGCAGGACGGCTCCTACCGGCACGACACAAAGCAGGTGCTCGTCGACCTGACCAGGGACCTTGCCGCGCTCACGCCGCTCGGCGGGCTCGGCGAGGACCTGGGCGGCTACAAGGGATACGGCTATGCGATGGTCGTCGAACTGCTTTCATCGGCGCTTTCGCAAGCGAACTTCCTGAAAGCCCTCATCGGCGTAGGGCGGGACGGCAAGCCGGTGCCGATAGAGCTGGGGCACTTTTTCCTCGCTATCGACATCGAGGCCTTCGTCGAGCTCGACGCCTTCAAGAAGCAGGCTGGCGACATCTCACGGGCACTCCGGGCATCGAAAAAGGCTCCGGGCGCCGAGCGCATCTATACTCCCGGAGAGAAGGAGTACGAAGTCTGGCAGTACAGGAAGGACAAGGGCGTCCCCTTCAACGCGCCTCTCAAGAAGGCATTCCGCGATGTGAAGGAAAAGCTCAACATGCCGCACAAGCTACCGTTCTGATCGATTGCTGATTTTTGAACGCGCCGCGCTGGTTTTTTTGACCGGCGCGGCTATTTTTTCAGGCGGGCTTGACCAGCGCCTTGGCGACGAGATGGGACAGGAACTCCACCTTCATGCCGAGGCCGTAGTGTTCGCTCAGGTCTGAAAGCTGGCTGTGGCAGTTCTCGCAGGCAGTCGCGACCACCCGCGCCCCCGTGGCGCGCAATTGGTCGGCCTTCACCTTCGATGACTTCATGCGGAATTCCAGCTCGCCCATCGCGACGAGTCCGCCTCCGCCCCCGCAGCACCAGTTCTCCTCGCGGTTCGGGGTCATCTCGGTGAAGTAGTCGGTGACGGCCCGCAGGACGCGCCTGGGTTGCTCGATGACGCCCGAGTTGCGCGCGATCTGGCAGGGGTCGTGGTACGTTGTCAGATCCTTGTGCGCCGACTTGTCGACCTTGATGCGGCCGTCCGCCAGGTAGCGGTCGATCAGCTCGACGAAGGCGACGACACCGAACGGTTGCTCTCCTATCATGTGCCTGAGCACGCGGAAGGCCGTTCCGCATTCGACGACGGCGACTTCCTTGACGCCTAGCCGCAACGCCTCCTCGATTATGCGCGAGCTGATCGCCTTGGCCTTGGCCGCGTCGCCGACGAAGGTACCGAAGTTCACTGCCTCGAACGACGACAGCGTCCAATTTTCGCCGGCGGCGTTCATGATCGCGGCCGCGGGGACTATCGAGTGCGAGCCGGCGAGCGCGACGTACAGCACGTCGGCACCGGCCTTCTCGTACGGGACGGCCGGCGACGGCGAGGCCGGCCAGAAGGCGCGGACTTCCGGCTCGAGGTTGCGCAGGGCCTCGGCGTACGAGTCGCGGGTTTCTTCAACGCCTTCGCCCTTGGCGACCGACATGTCGGCGAGCATCGACAGGATCTTGGGCTCCTTGTCGGCGCCCAGGAGCAATAGTTTGGCTATTCCCATGACCTGTTGGGTGTCGATGCCGAAAGGGCAGTGGACCATGCAGCGCCGGCACCCGGTGCACGAGAAGGCAGCGTCGTACAGTTTCTCCATCGTTCCGTCGTTGAACTCGAGCACCTCGCCGAGCCACGGCGCGATTTTTCCCTCGAGCTTGAAGTAGCGCTTGAATATCTTGCGGACGACTTCCGCCCGGCCGACCGCCGTGTACCGGGCCTCGGGCATCGAGGCGTACACGTGGCACGAATCGACGCACAGGCCGCAACGCGCGCAGGTATCGAGGTACATGCGCATGACCCCATGCAGTTTCGTCTCGAAAAGTGCTTTGAGCTTCAGTTCCGTCGCGTAGTCCATACCGTCCTCCGGACCGCGTTGAGCGGTATCGAGAAAAATGCGTGCGCGATCTTTGTGAACGGCAGGATCATAAGAAACAGGTTGGCAAAGAGCACATGGAGCACAACGAAGTGGTAGTGCGAGCCGTGCAGCACCGTGCGCGGGTCGGCGAAGCTGAAGCGGGCAAGGCTGTCGAAGTACAAGGAAAAGTCCGCCTTCGTCATGACGAAACCGTTGGCTGTCCACGAATTGCCCCAGCTTATCATGTCGCCGAGCAGGAACAGCGAAAGCACGAGGAGCAGGAGCAGGTAGTCCGACGGCACCGAGATGTGCCTGTCCATGCCCCGGAAACGGCGCGCCAGGAAGTAGAATGCCGGAACCGTGACAATCAGCCCCACCAATCCGGCGCCCAGCATGTGCCTGGATTCCGGATCGACAAGGTTTATCCCCGGCAGGATGTCAAGGTGGCCAAGGAACAGCAGTACCAGGCCGATGTGGAATACCATGAGGAACAGCCAGAACAACGGTTTGCGTCTTCGTATCTGGCGCATACCCAGCGCGTCGCCAAGCGCGGCAAGGAACGGCTTCCTGGCGGCGGGGTATGTCGCCAACTGGAATGGAGCCGGCGACCGCATCACCGTGGCCATCCGCGCGACTATGGCCACCGCGCAGAAAACGATAGCGATGTAGACCATCGGTACCGTGATGAAGTACTCGACCCAGTTTAAAACGAGCGCCCAACCCGAGCGGGGCACCGTGGCCGACGCGGCGCTCAGGGCTTCGGTGCCGCCGCTGGCCGCGGAGACCGCCGCGACGGCAAGGCTCGCGGCAGGAACATTCTGCATGTGCTCTCCTATTTCAGCCGCTTGACGTAGATCTTGATGAGGCCGGGTTCCTGCTTGGTCTCCACTACCTGGTTCCCCGTCGTCTTGGCCCAGGCGGGAAAGTCCGACAGCGAGCCCGGGTCGGTGGTCAGGACCTCTACAACGTCGCCTACGGAGCACTTGGGAAGCTCCTGGCTAATCCTGACTATAGGCATTGGACATTTAAGGCCTTTGTAATCCAGGGTCTTGCTTACTGTGTATTCCGCCATTTGTGTCTCCTTCTCGAGGTTTTTCAGTGAAGTGCGAGATTACAGGAAGAGCTGTACCGATGATTCCGCCGCGTGCGCGAGGAATGTGGCGACGCCGCCGACTTCCAGGTTGGGGTAGTCGATCATCTCTTCCATCTTGAAGCCCATAAGGTCCATCGACATTTCGCAGATGACGATCTTGACTCCGAGTTGCCCGGCGATCTCGAACATCTCGTCAAGGCTGGCCACGTTCTTCTTTTTCATTAGACCCTTGATCATCGCCGTTCCCATGCCGGCCATGTGCATCGAGGAAAGTTTTGTCTTGTTGCGGCCCTTGGGTAACATCATTCCAAACATCTTCTCTATTATGTTCTTCCCGCCGGCTTTCTTCCTCGGATCGCGCAGGGCCGCCGTGCCCCAAAACGTGTAGAAGAGCACGGTTTCCATGCCCATCGCCGCGGCGCCGGTCGCGATTATCATCGACGCGATGTGCTTGTCGAGGTCTCCGGAGAATACTATCATCGACAGCTTTTTCTTGGCGCCCGGTCTCTCCTCGATCATAGTCCTGAGAGCAGCTAGTTCCTTCTCGAAATCTACGGCCATGGCCGTCCCCCTTGGCATCTTTGACGGCGGGTCATCATGTGAGGCGGCGGGGTGTCGCGGGGCGGCAGATCGGCGTCTTCGAGGTGGCCTGTTCGCCGGTCAAGACCGGCGAACTCGTCTTTGATGTACTATAAAAATGTATCTATATATTATTCAGATCATATTGCTTGTGCAAGTAGCGCGTCAGGGGGTTCCGTCATCCCGGCTTGACTCCGGAGACACCGTTCATTTTTGGAAAACTCCCGTTCCAAGGTCGAACTTGCCGCCCGCGACGCTACGGTTCCTCGCCAGGAATTCCTTTACCATCGATTCGCCGTTGACGAAACCCTGCTTCTTCAGGTGGCTCTTGAAGGCTGTGGAACTCATGAAAGTGTCATCGATATATTCGACGATCATGTCGATTTGGTACAGTTTGCCCTTAGGCAGGGTGCCCAGAATATAGGTCATCGCCGCGTCCGAATAATTCTTGCCGTCCTTTTTGATTATGGCCGCGACCTGGGTATTCCAGTCCTTTGCCGTTTTATATTCCTCGAACGTCTTGATGGACAATGCCCGCGCCTCCTGGTAATCGGTGGGCGAGGCGAACCCGTTTGTCTTGGCGTCGTAATACGTCGAGGCATTGTCGAAACCCTTCTTCTTCGAGTCGACCGAATCGGCGACCGATTGGTAACCCTCCTTTATCGATTCCGAAAAGGCCACGTAGTCCTTGTAGCCGGTTATGCCATTCTGGAGCGAGAGGTAGTAGACGTGGCTCTCCCTGGTCTCCCGCGGCTTGAACCGAGAGCTTGCGGAATCCCCGACATAGTCCTCGGTCAATCTCCTGTCGGGGTGCACAAGGGCGTAGACCGTCCCGTCCAGCTTGTACGCCGTCGGGGGAATTGCCTGCACGAGCTGTTTCATCATATCGGCGGACAGCTGGGCTGGCAGGACAACCAGCGCCTTGCCCATGTCCTCGATGACAAATCCAGCCGCGTAGGCTTTTTTTGCGTCTTCCATCGTGGTGAAGTCGTTGCGCTTGTAATATAGATAAAAATCAAGTTGCGTTATGCCGAGCTTCACCGCCTCGTAATACGCGGCCCCGTTTTTATAGCCGAGCTTGCTGCCCTTGTGGTAATCGGCGATTGAACCGTAGCCGGCCAGTTCGAACGAGTAGAAAACCGAGTCGATGTTGAAGAGTATTGTCGAGCTCGCTCCGCCGCTCTTCCACTTGATGAATGCCGTGGAGATCCTGTTCCGCTTGGCGAGGTCTATAAAATCTTCGGCCGTGCTCACTTTCATAACCGAGAGTCCCGTGTAGTCTTCTATGGCGATGTATTTCGAGAACGTCTCCTGAGCCGTCGCAGGCAGCGCGAAGAGCAGGATCAAGGCTGGTACCGACAAGCGCTTCATGGAACCCCCGCATTGTTATTGATGGACACGCTATAGGATACCACGGCGGCTATCGTTTTGTCGGCCTATCGTGGCTTGGCCAGCTTGCCGCCGAAGACGTGCGTCGCGAGGCCGGCCATGATGAGCGCGGCGGCGGCCGCGTCGAGCGCGGTTATGCCCTCGCCCA
>CAZKJA010000252.1:0-5965 GCA_964552925.1 uncultured Treponemataceae bacterium | reverse complement strand
TTCGTCGTCAATGGCGACAGCACAATATCCAGGCGAAGCGTCACGACAGGCGTCAGCGTAGACGAACTCGTCGAACTGAGCTCCGGCGTCGCGGAGGGCGAGCGCGTCGTCATCGAAGGCGCGTCCGTACTCGTCGACGGCGCCACGATCAAGGACATCACGGACAAGGCGAGCGAAACAGGAGCCTCGAAGTGAGCGTAGCCAAGAAAGTCGTCGAACGGCCGGTTCTCGCGGCCATCGTATTCGCGCTGGTCATGATAGTCGCGCTGTACTCGTTATCGGATATCGCCCTTGGCCTGATGCCGGACATGGACATGCCCATGCTGATGGTCACCACCTCTTATCAGGGCGCCGGTCCGGAATCAGTGGAAAAGTCGGTGACCGAGACGCTCGAAAGCGCGCTTATCAACGTCAGCGGCCTGAATGAGTTGACATCCACATCGAGCGAGGGGTACAGCATCATCCAGCTGGAGTTCGGGTACGACGTCGACCTGGACACGGCGACGAACGACATCAGGGACAAGCTGGACAAAATTCGCGACTCGCTGCCCGACGGCTGCGACTCGCCGAGCATATTCAAATTCTCGGCCGATGATATCCCCATCCTCAAGATTGCGGTATCGGGCAAGCGTTCATCCGAGGAACTCAAGAGCATTGCCGAGAAGTACATAGAGCCGCGGCTCGAGCAGGTCGACGGCATAGCGGAGGCATCCGTCAACGGCGGCCGCGACAGGATAATACGCGTCGACATATCCCAGAACCGCCTGGACGCGTACGGCCTGACTATCACAGGCATCGCCTCGAGCCTCGCGGCTGCCAACCTGGAACTCGGCGGCGGCAGCATCGGCGAAGGCGCGAAAAATTACCTCATACGGACGACCGGCGAGTACAAGAACCTGGACGAGATCGCCGCTACGGTGATCGCGACCAAGAACGGCTACGGTGTGAAGCTGTCCGATGTTGGCGCCGTAACCGACGGCTTCGAGGACGAGAGCTCAATCGTCTATATTGACGGCGAGCCTGGCGTCTACGTATCGCTGACCAAGCGCTCCGGTGCCAACACGGTGAATGCAGCCGACGCCGTCTACGAAAAGATGGCCGAGATTCGCAAACTCCTTCCTTCCGACGTGACCATGGAGATCGTCTCGGACGACACCGAGACAATACGCGGCACGCTCAACAACCTCGTTGACTCCGCGCTACAGGGGGCATTGCTCGCGATGGCGATACTCTTCCTGTTCCTCCGGAGCATAAAGAGCACTATCATCATCGGCATCTCCATACCCTTCTCGATACTCGTCACGTTGCTCGCGATGTACTTCGCCGGCATCACCCTCAACATGATGACGATGACGGGTCTCATCCTGGGCGTCGGCATGATAGTCGACGCGTCGATAGTCATACTCGAAAATATCTACCAGTACCGCGAGCGGGGCTCCAAGCCAAAGGTCGCCGCCGTGCTCGGGACGCAGGAGATGACGGCGTCCATCGTCTCCGGCAACCTGACGACAATATTCGTTTTCCTGCCGGTGCTGTTCTTCAAGGACAAGCTCGGCATGCTCGGACAGCTCTTCGGCGACATCATCTTCACGATGGTCATATCGCTGCTGTCCAGCCTCGTAGTGGCCATCTTCCTCGTGCCGGTCCTGGCGAGCAAGTACCTCCCGCTGTCGACGAGGAAGGAGAAGCCGCTCAGGAACCGGGCTCTCATAGCTATCGATGGCGCCGTAGGGTCGGTGATCTCCGGCATTACACGCGGCTACGAGAAGTTGCTGAAGGCCAGCATCGCCCATCGCCCGACTGTGGTCCTCATCGTACTCGGCTGCTTCATCCTCTCCTTCACATTCATCCCGCGCATGAACATCAGCCTCATGCCCTTCACCGAGGACGCCTCCGTTACGCTCGAGGTCGAGTTGCCGATAGGCTCCAAGCTATCCGAGACCAAGGCGGTAATGCTCAAGTTCGAGGAATACGTCATGGCGGAGATCAAAGGCACAGAGACCGTTATAACGACGGTAGGCAGCAGCAGCATGTTCGGCAGCTCGGCCACGTATAAAGGGGAGTTATCGATCAACCTGCCCGACTACGAAGACAGGATAGACAACGTCGAGACGATCAAGTCAAAACTGCGCTCCCATTTCAACGAATTCCCAAACGCCATCTGTACGTTCTCCA
Organism: uncultured Treponemataceae bacterium; assembly: GCA_964552925.1. Classification (GTDB taxonomy): domain Bacteria; phylum Spirochaetota; class Spirochaetia; order Treponematales; family UBA12059; genus SZUA-370. The sequence goes on along the minus strand of CAZKJA010000252.1, from coordinate 3,790 downwards.
TGGGCATGATGCGTCAAATGGCGGGAGGATCCGACATCGACATCACTATCAATACACAAGATCTTGACGCGGGTATCACGATGGCCCATAGCCTCATGGAACTGTTGGCGGAGAAGGTAGCCGACGTCGAGGACGTAGCGATGGACCTGACCGAGGGACTCCCCGAGGTGGAGGTGATAATTGACCGCGACCGCGCCTATGACTTCGGAGTAAGCGTGCAGTCGATAGCGAAGGAAATAGACGCGAGTGTCGACGGCATCACCGCCACGACCTACCGCGATTCCGGCGACGAATACTCGGTCAAGCTGTTCCTGGAGGAAGCCGACAGACAGAAGGTACCCGACCTCGAACGCATCTACGTGCAGGGCACGAACGGCCGTTACGCCGTAGCCAACTTCGCGACGCTCCAGAAGGGAGTAGGCCCGGTCAGCATTTCCCGGGAAAACCAGAGCCGCATAATACACGTGACCGCCGACATCTCGTCCGACAGGCGCGCTGGCGACGTGGAAAAGGACATAGACGCATTGATAGCCGAGAATATCGTCATACCGGACGGCATATCCCTTTCGCAGGCTGGATCGTGGGGAGAGGTGATGGAGACGGGCGGGGTATTCCTGCTCATCATCACGATGGCCCTGCTCCTCGTATTCGGCGTGATGGCCGGCACGTACGAGTCGTTCAAGGACCCTCTCATAAATATGTTCACGATACCGTTGCTGGTCATCGGCGTCGTGGCCGTGTACGTCATCTCGGGCGAAACCTTGACGATGTTCACCGCGATGGGCGTCGTCATGCTCATAGGCATCGTCGTCAACAACGGCATCATACTCGTCGACCATACGAACCTGCTCGTCCGCCGCGGAATGCCGGTACGGGATGCCTGCGTGGCGGCCGGCGCGTCCCGCCTCCGGCCCATCCTGATGACAACGCTGACGACCATCCTCGGGCTCATGCCGATGGCATTCTCGTCGGGCGAAAACTCACAGATGCTCAAGCCTATTGGTCTGACGGTGCTCGGCGGCCTCACATCCGCGACGCTCATAACATTGTTCTTCATACCGGTCATGTACTCATACTTCAACGAAAAGCGCGGCCGCAAGGCAAAGGGAGCTTGAAAATGATTCGATTCGAGATAATTGCCAACCGTTCGGTCCAGGATGACATACTCGACGGGCTGGAAGCGGCGATCCCCGAATTCCTCTACTCGGTCGTGCCGGTCGTGCACGGCAGGGGATGGGGATCGCGAAAGTTGGGCACGGCGACCTGGCCGGAGGAGAATTTCCTGTTGATAGCGTATGACGACGGCGATCAGGCCAAAAGCCTGAAGGGGGTGGTAGCCGCCACCAAGGCGCGCTTCCCGACTGAGGGCATCAAGCTGTTCGAGCTCATCGGAGCGCGGGACGGTTTAGCCTGACCGTACAATAATGACCGAAGCCGACGCCGGGGAAGCGCTTACAAGCGCCCCCGACGTCGGCTTCGGTGCGTGATCTCAGATGAGGCCGAGAGCCGACAGCGCGTCCTTGAGCTTCCCGACGACCTCCGGGGAGGCTTCCATCAGCGGCAGTCGAAGCCCGCCTGAGTCGAACCCGACGAGCTTCAAAGCCGCCTTGAGCGGTACGGGATTGGCTTGCAGGAACAGTGCCTTGTTGATGGCGAATAGTTCCCGGTGAAGTCTTCCAGCCTCGTCATTCTTGCCGGCGACGAACGCGGCGATAAGCGCGGTCATCTGCTTGCCGACCACATGGCTGGCGACCGACACGATGCCGTACGCGCCTACTGAAAGGCTCGGCAGGAGTAGCCCATCCTCGCCCGTGTACACGCGAAAGCCCTTGGGTACGAGCAACAGGGTCTCGGTCATCGCGCCCAGGTCGCCCGAGGCGTCCTTGAGGGCCACGATATTCGGATGGTCCTTGGCGAGCTTCGCCACGGTGACGGGAGCGATCGTGCTCGCCGTCCGTCCCGGGACGTTGTAGAGTATGGCAGGGATCTTGATCGCCGCCGCGATAGCCGAAAAATGTGCGTACATCATTCCTTGGTCGGGCTTGTTGTAATAGGGAGCGACCAGGAGCACGCCATCGGCTCCGGCAGCCTCGGCGTCCTTGGCGTTAGCGATGCTCGCGGCGGTGGAATTGGTGCCGGCGCCCGATATTACGGGTACCTTGACGCGCGCCTTCACTTCCTTGACGAGGCGGATGCGCTCTTCCTTTGTGATGTTCGGCGACTCGCCGGTGGTGCCGCATACTATAATTGCGGTATTCCCGTCAGAGACGAGTTTCTCGGCGAGCGCGCCGACCTTGCCGTAATCGATCGACATATCCTGAGCAAACGGCGTGGCCATCGCCGAAATCAATCTTCCCCATTCCATGTTCTACCTCCACTACTACTTGGTGGCGATTATCCTAACGCAAGAACGCGATTGAATCCATACGTAGAAACCAGATTAACAAGATAGTTTCTTAATAATTCACATCGTGATCATCCTTTTAATCTTGATCATCTTGTTCACTCTCACTGAATAAAAATACATAACATGATTAACAAGATTCTCAAGATCAACAAGACAATTCTAGAATACTCTCCAGCTATGAAAATCTTTTTGTATTATTCTTGTACATCCTGTCTGATTCTTTTGGTTCATGATTGAAGCGGATACTCAGTTTGAAAAAAATGACAGGTATCGTATACTACGCGCCCGTCCGGCTTTAGCCGGGGAATTACATAGGAGGATACTGTAGTGGCTCTATTGATACAGAAATTCGGAGGCACCTCGGTGGCGAATCCCGATGCACGGGACCGCATGCTGGCAAAGATCCAGGCGGCCCGCGCCAACGGCGACAAGGTCATCGTTGTAGTCTCGGCGATGGGCCGCAAAGGCGCGCCGTACGCAACCGATACGCTCCTGGGCCTGCTTGACGAGGAAGCCGGAGGGGGGGACGGATTGACACGCGACCTCATGGCCTCGTGCGGCGAGACGATTTCCGCGTGCCTGGTAGCCGCCTTGCTATCGGCCAAGGGGACCAAGGCGGTACCGATGACCGCCTACACCTCGCGCATGGCCGCGGCCGGGCCGTATGGCGACGCGGAGGTGACCGGAGTCGATCCCGAAGCGCTGCGCTCCGTCCTGGCTTCGGGCGTCGTGCCTGTCGTGACCGGCTTCCAGGCGGTCGCCCCGGACGGAACGTTGGTCACGATAGGCAGGGGCGGCTCGGACACGAGCGCCGTCGCGATAGGAGCCTGGACCAAGGCAGACTATGTCGATATTTATACGGATGTTCCCGGCGTCGCGATGGCCGATCCCCGCGTCGTTCCCGAGGCGCCGTTCCTGGCTCGCCTGGATTACCGGTCGATGTACCGGCTCGCCGCCAACGGGGCGAGGGTTCTCCACGACCGTTCCGCCCTGCTCGGGGAACGCTTCGGAGTCCGCATCCGCGTACGTTCCACCTTCGACGATGGCGCGGGTACGCTCGTGAGCGCGGAACCCCTTCCCGAGGACGCGCCGGCCGTCCTCGGCATCGCGGCCAACAAGAGCAACGAGGGCGCCGTGGTCACCGTTGTTTGCAGGGAGGGCAGCGCCGCTTCGGTCGCTCCCGCCGCGACAACTGCGGCCAAGGCTGCCGGCGCGGTCGCCCATGCAAGCGCGGATGCCGACGCGCTGTCGTATTCATGCGCCTCCGATGCGGCGCCGGCGCTGGTGAAATCCTTATTCAAGACCATAGGCGGGTCGCAAGGCCGTCCGGCATAAAAACCGGCCCGTCCGGTGGAGGCGCGCGTCTATGACATGCGCCCCAGC
>CAZKJA010000251.1:0-5974 GCA_964552925.1 uncultured Treponemataceae bacterium | reverse complement strand
CCCGTGGTACCTTTGATGGTATAGCTAGCAGTCACAATGTACTCCCTGCGGTGTTTAAGAGTGGTCAGCCACAAGGTTCGAGGAACTAGCAAAAAAATACAGGCAACGTTCGCGCAGTGCATACGACGCGAAACGTTGAGCGCCGTCGCTTGGGTTCTCTTACGCGTCCCCAGGATCCTGGGGCGGTTCTGCCTTGGCCGCATTGATGGAATCGATGAAGTGGTTGAATACGTCGGTCCGCACGATGGCGATGCCCTGCCTTGAGTCGGCAAGGAGGAGGAGCGTGTCTCCCGGCTCTATGCCGAACATGGCCCGCGCCGCCTGGGGTATGACTATCTGACCCTTGGGTCCGACCCTGACGGTCGCGGCGAATTTATTTTCCTTCTCCGGCATCTGTCTATCCTTCCTCGCGCCCTAGTCGAGCCCGGCCATACGGCGCAGATCAAGGAAACGCCCGAGAGCCTCCTGAGAGCGGGACCAGTGCCAGCTATGGTTAGCTTCGTCGGTATAGTAGGGAGCTCTGCCGAGGAGGGCCCGCGCCCGAGCGGCCTCCTCCTCGCCCGTGGCTCCCATGAGTATGCCCTCCGCGTCGACCTTAGCCAGCGAGCGCTGGTAGATGACGGGCGTGCCCGCAGCGGCTATCGTTCCGAGGGCGGCCTCGAGGTCGAAGCCCTCTTCCCACGCGCCGCGGTAGAAGACGTCCCCGAAGCGGGGGTCGTACGTAGGCAGGCCTCGGTAAGCCTCGTTCATGATCGGGGGCAGCCAGGCCCAGCGTATGGGCGCGGCCGGATGCGCCGCATGGTAACGGCGCGCCTGATCGAGGAACCACGCCTTGCTGTCGCCGAAGAAGCCCCACATGCGGGAGCGCTCCACGGCGTAGAGCGTCCAGTCCGACTCGCCCGACTCGAGAAAGCCGTGGGCGTTGGAGGCTAGGTCAACCCAGTTCCAGGTAGTCCGGGCCCGGGGCAGGCCCACGGTGAAGAAGGGCGGATCCTCGAACAGGACTCCCTTGACCAGGTCCGGCGCCTCAGCCGCAATCGCCGCGGCGACGAGGCCTCCAGACGAGTGGCCCGATAGCAGGAAGGGTTCGCCTATGACGTCCCGGGCGAACTGGATGAGGTCTCGGGCCTGATCGGCGTTGTTGTATTTTTCTGAGTCGTGGCTCGAGCCGCCATGGCCATAACAGTCCACGACAAAGACGCGGAAGGAGCCCGCCAGTCCGGGCAGGAGGGGGGCGTAGTTATACTTGTCGACCGATTGCCCGTGTATGAGGAGTAGCGCGGGGCCGTTGTCGGGACCTTCCAGGTAGGATATCGTCGAGCCGCCTACTATGGCGCTTTTATCGTCGAAGCCGGCCTTCACGACCGTCCGCATGAGTCGCGAGAAGTACTGTGTATTGCGCCTCGTTATTGCATACGCGACTATCGCGCCCGCGAGTGCGACGACGATCAAGGCCAAGCCAATAAGCTTAAGCGGCCGAAGTGACATGGTTGGCTCCTGGGTAAAGAAATGTTTGTCGTTCTTCGGTGGGAAATGTAATACTGGTTATACTAGTATGTCAAGACTTTTCCAGTTGCTCGAGGGCGTCCTCGTACATATCCTCGACGGCCCACATCATGCGGTAGTCGGGCCAGAGGGTCATGAGCTCTTCGCAGAGGGCGCGGAGCTCCGCCCAGAGCCCACGATAGCGGTAGACGAAGGCGGTTTGGTAGAGAACCTCGGGCAGGAAGGGGTCGTCCGGATAAGCCTTCCTGGCTGTCGCGGCCCAGAGGAGTATCTCCTCGCGGCAGCGGTCGGCGAGGCCCTCGTCCTCGAAGTACTCTAGCGCCTTGTTGGCCAGCTCGGAGAGGGCGTTCTGGAGGTTCCAGACGGCTTGGACGGGGGTGTCGCCGTTCATTACTAGTGGCCGCTTGCCGTAGAAGGTCGAGACGGCGTTGGCATCGGCGAAGCCGAAAGCCTTGGGATTCTGGATGGCGTCGCCGAAAGAATAGAAGACCGGGGCCGAGACGCGCTCGGCGAGGGCGGCTATGTCTTCGGCCAATGCGTTCATCTCGCGGCGGTAGCGCTGCCTGCGGAAGTCCTTGAGGAATTTGTAGGCCTCCTCGAGGCTACGGCCGGGCTTTAGGAAGAAGGGCGCAGCCCGGACCGACTCGCCGAAGAAGGCTACCGCGTCGGCGTAGCGGCCCTTGTCCATGAGGTCGAGTCCTCGGTAATACGAGCTCAGGGCGCGCGTGGGCACGAGGGCGGCTTCGGCTCCGGTTTCGAGGCCGAGGCCCGCGGCGAGGGCGAGCATCAGCCTTCGCTCGATCGCGTTGAGCTCGTCCAGGGGGCCGCTCGCCGAGGCCGCCGCGAGGATGAGCCCCGTCTCTGCCGAGGCGACCCTTGCGTCCACTCGCAACTCGTCCCCGCTGAGAATAAAAGCGCCGTAGCATAGCGCCTCCGCGTTGAGGAAGGCTCCGATCGACGGCGCGTTGGCGGCGTCGAGGAGACCGGAGAGCGCTAGTTCCTGCTCCTTAAGGAGGAGCTCGAGGCGCTCCCGCTCCACAAGGCGTATGCCGCCCGTCGCGGCCAGGTCGGTGGCGAGCATGTCGGCGAGTCCCTTGGACAGCCAGGCGCGATCCTCCGAGGGCGCGCGATCCTCGAAGTAGAGCACCGAGAGGGTCGCGGGCGACCCGGCGAAGGTTATGGCCGGCGCAAGAGCCGCGAAGGCGAGGGCGAGGAGCGGCGCGTACGCACGTTGTTGGAGTTTCTTCATGGTATAGGTATAGCTTGGCATTTGGCTGGATGCAAAACTGCATCTGCCTTCTGACAGCGACGAAATTGAACAGACGCAGGCTTCGACGAACCAATCACGTTTCTAACTGGAAACCGGGAAAGTCCCCTGAACGAATTTCGCCAATGCGAACCCAAGCTTCCGGTGATCTTCGGATCGCCAATGCAAACCCTCCGAGGGACTGGGACCAACGATGGTACTCGTATCGAAATAGTGCACCCCCGCATCATGCGCGACTTGCCGGTACAACTCAGGCAACTCCCGTGATTTCTGGGCGGCTCCTTGGAACATTGTCGCATAAGGACCGATTTCAAGGACCGGAGGCGGCGCCATCAGGCAGACCTGCGGAGAAGGGCAGGCCTGCGGTACTGGCATCGTCAACACGGTATGCACTAGTTTTGACGCGCCTTGGGCGATATCCCACGCGCTCTTGTCAAAACGTCGCTTGAGGTCGTTGGTTCCGAGCAGGATCAAAACGATATCCGGATTGTGGCTGTCGAGGCAGGGCCGCAGGTAGGTGAGGCCATTCTTCCAGTCTTCGTACGGATCATCGAGAACTGTAGTCCTGCCGGGAAGCCCTTCCTCGATCACGCGGTAGCTATCCGCGAGCTCATTTTGCAGAATACCAGGCCAGCGGTTCGTAAAATCGTAGCGGAAGGGGCCAGCGTCGCTGCATCCCCAGGTGTTGGAATCTCCATAGCACAATATCGTCTTCATTGATGCCTCTTCATGTTGTCTCGCGGAGAATCAGTTCCGGCTTGAGGGTAATATTATGGACTACGGTATTGAGCGGATTCTCGATCTTCTCGATCAATATATGGGTACCCATCGCCGCTAGTTCCCTGACGGGCGGCGCGATCGTCGTCAAGGATTGGTAGAGATAGGATGATTCGGGTATGTCGTCATTGCCCACGATGGCAATATCTTCAGGGATTTTAAGTTTTGCGGCGTACACGGCTCGCATGGCTCCGATCGCGATGCTGTCATATCCCGCGAGGACGGCGGTCGGCCTTGCCTCCGCGCCAAGGAGCTCCTTCATGGCCTCGAACCCGCCCAATTCAAAGCGATGCCGCGATATATGCACATAATCCATCCGGACATTCAAATGCCGTTCCGACATGGCACTCTTGAACATCGGGAACCTGATAGGATAATTCCACGAGTCGGTCATGAAACCTATCTCGCGATGTCCTTTGGCGATGAGATGATCGATAGCCAAGCCCATTCCATAGGCGTCGTCTATCATCACGTCGTCGAAAGATTCCCAATGCTGCAAAGATTCCAGCAACACGATGGGAATGCCATACTTCTCCCGAACGTTCGTCAGGTTGCCACGGATTTTGTCGTTCAGTGGAAGGGCCACGAATATACCCGCGACTTGCCGGTCGCAGAATAAATCGAGGGCTTCGACTTCTTTCTTCAAATCGAAATCCGTCATCGCAAGAAGCGGCGCGTAGTTGGATGCGCCCAATGAGTTGTTGAGGTAGGTCATCATGATGTCGAAGTATCCGCTCCGGATGTCGGGGAGCAGAACGCCGATCAGGCGTGACGACTTGCCGGCCAATGTCCGGGCTGCCGGATTGGGCCGATACCCCAGCTCCTCGACGATCTTGAGGATGGAGAGCCTCGTCGTCTCCGATATTTCGGGATTTCCGTTGAGCGCACGAGACACTGTCGAAATATTCACGCCCGCGCGCTGGGCGATATCCCTGAGCGTTGTCACATTATCCTCGGTCTTCGTAGAATGTGGAGAAATGGCCGCGCGCCTGGACAGCGACGCGACCAATCTGGCCACTACTTCATGAAAGCGTCTTTATATGTATCGACGTTCTCTTTGGTAATCAATACGGTCCCGGAGTCGGTAATCGAAGGCACCGGTTTTCCGTTAAGCTTGTCCACGATGTATTTCCCCGAAAGGTAGCCCATCTTGTAGAAGTTTTGCGCCATGGTGCCCCATATGACGCCTTTGCGGATATTATCCAAGATCGAAGCGTTGTCGTCGATCGCGAGGACCGTGACCTTGCCTACCAGCTTGCTTTCCCTTACCGCGACCGCAATGGCGTCGGAAGCTACGGAATCCAGGCATAAAACGGCGTTGACGGTTGGATGCGCCTTGAAGATGTCCTTGAACTTCTGCACGGCGGCCAAAGCGTCGCCTCCATCCTGCTCCGTGATGACCACGCGCATCCCTTTATACTTTTCGGCAAGCCGCGCCTCGAACGCTTTTTTCTGCGCCAGCTGGTTCGAGACGTCCAGCCGGACGAGCATGATCGCGACCTGTCCCTTGCCGCCGGTCTGTTTCGCCAGGATATCCGCGGCCTGGATGCCGTACGCTGTATTGTCGGTACCGACATATGCTACCCGCGTTGCCTCGGGAGAGTCGCTGCTGCTGTTGAAGACAGGAATTCCCGTCGCCGCTATCTTTTTATATGTATTCTGCAGCGCGCTGAAATTATAAGGCACCGTCGCGATGGCGTCGGGGCGTTGCGCCAACGCATTCTCGACGGCTTGTACCATCTGTGCGTCGTCGATCATGGAAGGCCCGATGATCTTCAGGTTGAACTTGAACTCTTCCGCCGCGCGCTTGAAGCCGTTCTCCTCGCTCGTGAATACCGGGTTCCCCACCAGCGGATTGACGAATATCACGGTCGGCATTTTAGCCTGGGCAAAGGCTCCCGTGCTGACGGCGACAATACCCAAGAGAGCCGCGCACACAATTCTCGCCACATCAAGTCTTTTGATTCCCATTCGTCTACTCCTTCTATGCTCTATGCTTATCGGGTGCCCGTCGCCGCGCTCATCACCCGTTCCGGGGTGGCTTCAGACCTGTCCAGCTCGGCCTGAATCCTTCCTTTCCCCAAGACGATGACGCGGTCGCTGAGTCCCAACAATTCCGGTAAGTCCGAAGAGACGAGCACTATCCCCGTGCCCCCGAGGACGAGCTCGGAGATAATGTTGTATATCTCGACCTTTGCGCCGACGTCGACGCCGCGGGTCGGCTCGTCCATGATGATGACTTTGAGATCCTTCATAAGCCATTTCGACAGCACGACCTTTTGTTGGTTGCCGCCGCTGACGCTCATGACATTGGCGTTAAGCCCGGCGGCCTTGATCTTGAGGCGACTGTAGTACTTCGATGCCAAGGAATATTCTTTCTTCCTTGAAATGACATCGTACCGTGATATCGTGCGGAGACTAGCG